>JAXDHL010000505.1:0-14220 GCA_034664525.1 Solirubrobacteraceae bacterium | reverse complement strand
AGCTGCGGCTGATCTTCGAGGCGTTCCAGCAGGCGGACGGGACGACCAGCCGCCGCTACGGCGGCACCGGGCTCGGCCTGTCGATCAGCCGCGAGATCGCGCGCCTGCTGGGCGGCGAGATCCGGGTGGCCGCGACGGAGGGCGTCGGCGCCGAGTTCTCGCTGCTCCTGCCGCCCACGGCGCCGCCGCCGCCCGAGCCGCTCCCGGAGCTGGATCCGCTGCCCGCGCTCCCGCCCGCGGACGCGACCGAGCTGGCCGAGACGGCGGCGCCCGTCGCCGACGACCGGGAGGCGCTCGTCCAGGACGACCGGGTCGCCCTGATCGTGACCGCGCACGCCGGGCGGGCCACCGAGCTGCTGGGCGCGGCGCGCCAGGCGGGCTTCAAGGGCATCGTGGCCGTCCGGCCGGCGACGGCGCTCGCACTCGCGCAGGACCACCGGCCCGACCTCGTGCTCGTCGGCCTGGAGGCGGGCGAGTCGGCCGAGGCGCTGGTGCGGCTGAAGCACGACCCGCGCACGCGGCACCTGCCCGTGCTGGCGATCACGCCCGCCGAGCAGCGCCACGACGCGCTCGCCCAGGGCGCGGCCCAGCACCTGGAGCCCGACGCGTCCGCGGAGGATCTGGCGACCGCGATGCGGGCGACCGCGGAAGTCGGCGGCCGGCGACTGCGGCACGTGCTCGTGGTCGACGACGACGACAGCGAGCGCACGAGCGTCGCCGCCCTGGTCGGCGGCGAGGACGTCGAGGTGGTCGGGGCGGCCTCGGCCGAGGAGGCGCTCGCCGCGCTCGACGAGACCCGCTTCGACTGCATCGTGCTCGACCTCAAGCTCCCGCGGGCATCGGGCTTCACGCTGCTCGAGCGGGTGAAGACCGACGAGCGCCATCGCACCGTGCCGGTGATCATCCACACCGGCAAGGCGCTGACCCGCCGCGAGGAGACGCGCCTGAAGCGCTACGCGGAGACGATCGTGGTCAAGGACGCGGCGTCGCCCGAGCGTCTGCTCGACGAGACGACGCTGGCCCTGCACCGGCCGCCGGAGTCGCTCCCGCCGGAGGGGCGCCGGATGCTCGAGCACCTGCGCGACGCGGACGCCGCGCTGGCGGGCCGCAAGGTCCTGATCGTCGACGACGACGTGCGCAACGTGTTCGCGCTGACAAGCGCGCTGGAGTCGCACGGCGTCGAGGTCGTCTACGCCGAGAACGGGCGCGAGGCGCTGACGCGGCTGCGCTCCACCGAGGCGGTCGACCTGATCCTGATGGACATCATGATGCCCGAGCTCGACGGCTACCAGACGACGGCGGCGATCCGCGCGATGCCGGAGTACGAACAGCTGCCGATCATCGCGCTGACGGCCAAGGCGATGAAGGGCGATCGCGAGAAGGCCATCACCGCGGGGGCGTCGGACTACATCACCAAGCCGGTGGACGTCGACCAGCTCGTCTCCTTGATGCGCGTGTGGCTGTACCGCTGACCGCCTCGGTGGACGACGACCGGGAGCTCGAGAGCCTGGAGCTCGAGCTCCTGCTCGAGGCGATCCATCGCCGCTACGGCTACGACTTCCGCGGCTACGCGCAGGCCTCGCTGCGCCGCCGGCTGTGGCGGCGGGCGGACCTGGAGGGGCTGCGCTCGCTGTCGGGCCTGCAGGAGCGCGTCCTGCACGACCCGCAGGCGCTGCAGCGGCTGCTGGCGGACCTGTCGATCAACGTCACGGCGATGTTCCGCGACCCGGGCTTCCACGCCGCGCTGCGCGAGCGGGTCTTCCCGCCGCTGCGCACGCACCCGTTCAACCGCGTGTGGGTGGCCGGCTGCGCGACCGGCGAGGAGGTCCTGTCGCTGGCGATCGCGCTGCGGGAGGCGGGGATGCTCGAGCGCACGCGCATCTACGCGACCGACATCGACGCGGCGGTGCTCGAGCGCGCCCGCCAGGGCGCCTTCGCGATCGACAAGCTGCAGGACTACACCCGCAACTACCTCAAGGCGGGCGGCCAGGAGGCGTTCAGCCGCTACTACGCCGTCGAGCGGGACACGGTCGTCTTCGATCCGTCGCTCCTGCGCGACGTCGTCTTCGCCCAGCACAACCTGGCGATGGACGGCTCGTTCAACGAATTCCACCTCGTGGTCTGCCGCAACGTGCTGATCTACTTCGGCCGCGCGCTGCAGGACCGCGTGCTGGAGCTCTTCGACCAGAGCCTCGGCCGCCGCGGCGTGATCGCGCTGGGCCGCAAGGAGACGCTCAACGGCACGGCGATCGCCGAGCGCTACGAGCCGCTCGTCGACGCTGAGAAGATCTACCGGCGACGTCCATGACCGATTGCGAGCTCGTCATCATCGGCGCGTCCTGGGGCGGCCTGCAGGCCGTCGGCTCCGTGCTGGGCGGACTGCCGCGCGACTTCGGCATCCCGGTGCTGGTCGTGCAGCATCGCGCCGAGGATGCCGGCGATCTGCTGCCCTGGCTGCTCGGCCGCGCGGGCCCGCTGCCGGTGCGCGAGGTCGAGGACAAGCAGCCGCTCGCCGGGGCGCGGGTCCTCGTCGCTCCCGCGGGCTACCACGTGCTGGTCGAGGCCGACCATCTGGCGCTGTCCACGGACGCCCAGGTCGGCTTCAGCCGGCCCTCGATCGACGTGGCGTTCGAGACGGCGGCCCACGCGCTCGGGCCGGCCGTCGCCGGCGTGGTGCTGACGGGCGACAACAGCGACGGTGCCGCCGGCCTCGCGGCGGTGCGCCGGCGCGGGGGGTTCGCGATCGTGCAGGATCCGGAGACCGCCGTCCGGCCGGCGATGCCGACCGCGGCGCTGGCGGCTCGCCCCCAGGTGGTGGCGCCGCTGGACGAGATCCCGGCGCTGCTCGTCCGGCTCACCCGTACCGGAGAGGTGGTCCGCTGATGCCCGACCTTCCCGCCGTGCTGCTCGTCGACGACCGGCCGGAGAACCTCGTCGCCCTGCGCGCGGTCCTGGAGCCGCTGCGATGCCGGATGGTCGCGGTCGCCTCGGGCGAGGAGGCGCTGAAGGCGCTGCTGCAGGAGGACTTCGCCGTCGTCCTGCTCGACGTCCAGATGCCGGGCATGGACGGGTTCGAGACCGCCGATCTGATCAAGGGGCGCGAGCGCACGCGGACGGTCCCGATCATCTTCGTGACGGCCATCAACACCGAGCGCCGGCACGTCTTCCGCGGCTACTCGGCCGGCGCCGTCGACTACGTCGTCAAGCCCTACGAGCCCGGGGTACTGCGGTCCAAGGTGGCGGTGTTCCTCGAGCTCGACGCCAAGGCGCGGGCGGCGGCGCGCAGCGAGGCGCTGCTGCGGGCCGCGTTCGACGCCGCCCCGATCGGCATGGCCCGGCTCGACCTCGACGGCCGGATCGCCGAGGCCAACCTGGCGCTGGGAGCGCTGCTCGGCGTCTCCGCGCGGGAGCTGGCCGATCGGCCGTTCGAGACGCTGGTGGCGCCGCAGGACGCGGCGGCGGTGACGCGCGCGCGGCGGATCGTCCGCGACGGCGGCGAGAGCCACGAGGAACTGGGGCTGCCGGACGCCGCCGGCGAGGTGATCCCGTGCGACGTGCACCTCTCGCTCGCCCGCGCGGGGGCCGGCGCACCGGAGGCGGTGGTCGCCCAGGTGGTCGACCTGCGCGAGCGGCGGCGGGCCGAGGAGGAGCGTGCCCAGCGGATGCGCGAGCGCGTCGCGCGCGTCGAGGCGGAGCGCACGACCGAACGCCTGCGCGCGATCCAGCACATCAGCGACGCCGCGCTCGGGCACGTGGCGTTCGACGACCTCGTGCGCGAGCTGCTGAGTCGGACCATGGAGGTGCTCGGGGTCGACACCGCGGCCGTCGTGCTCCACGAGTCCGACGAGCAGACGCTGATCTTCCAGGCGGTCGCCGGGGTCGAGGGCGGCGCCAACACGCAACGGCGGGTGCCGGCGGATGGCGGCGCCGCGGTGACGCGGCCGCTCGGGGACGCGATCACCGCGGCCCGGCAGGCGCCGATGCTGGTCGACGGGCAGCAGATCGGCGCGCTGCACGTCGGTTCGCTGTTCCCCCGCGCGTTCACCCCCGACGACCAGGCGCTGCTCGACCTGGCGGCCGAGCGGGCGGCGATCGGGATCGAGCGGGCGCGCCTGTTCCAGCGCGAGCACGGCATCGCCGAGGAGCTCCAGCGCAGCCTGCTGCCGGCGCGGCTGCCCGAGGTGCCCGGGTTCGCGACCGCGGCGCGCTACTTCGCGGCCGGTGCGGGCACGCAGGTCGGCGGCGACTGGTACGACACGGTGCTCCAGCCCGACGGGCGGCTCCTGGTCGTCGTCGGCGACGTCGCCGGGCGCGGCATCCGCGCCGCCGCGACGATGGGTCAGCTGCGCAGCGCGCTGCGGGCGTACGCGCTCGACGGCCACTCGCCGGGCTCGCTGCTCGAGCGCCTGAACGCGTTCCAGATCGGGCTGCGCAACAGCGGGATGACCACGGTCGTGGTGGTCAGCATCGATCCGGCGACGGGTGAGCTGCTGTACGCCAAGGCCGGCCATCCGCCGCCGCTGCTCGTCGATACGGCCGGCAACCCGTCGTGGCTCGACGACGCCCGCGGCGTCCCGCTCGGTGCCGTCGACCACGCCACCTACGCCGAGGCGACGGCGACGCTCGATCCCGGATCGACGCTCGTCCTGTACACGGACGGCCTGGTCGAGGTGCGCGGCGAGTCGCTGGACCGCGGCTTCGAGCGTCTGCAGGCCGCGACGATCGCAGCGCCGCAGGAGATCGACCCGCTGTGCGACGCGATCCTCGCGGGCACGCTCGCCCACCCCGCCGCGCGCGACGACGTGACGCTGCTGGTGGTCAGCGCCGCCGGCCGGCGCGAGCGGGCCGGCGACCCGTTCCCGCACCGCAGCCGCGAGGCCGGTGCGCGACCGCTGCACAACGGCACCTGGGCGCACGCCGTCACGCGCTCGGCGCGCGTCGAGCTGGTCAGCGGCCGCGAGGCGAGCGCGATCGCCCGGCGGGCGCTCGACGACGCGCTGGCCGGGGTCGCGTCCCGGCGGGAGCTCGACGACGTGCGCATCGCGGTGGCCGAGCTCGTCAACAACGCCGTGGTCCACGGCGGCGTGGACGGGAGCGACCGGGTCGTGATGCACGTCGCCGCCACGGACGACATGCTGCGGGTCGAGGTCAGCAATCCCGGCGCGGGCTTCGAGATCCGGCCGCCCAGCCCGCGCGAGGAGCCGGGCGGGTTCGGCCTCACCATCGTCGACCGCATCGCCACCCGCTGGGGCGTCGAGGATGACGCCGGGACCTGCGTCTGGTTCGAGCTCGACCGCGCCGGCGTGGAGGGTCCGGGCCCGTGAGCGGCGACCTCCAGGCCGCCATCGACGAGCTCTACCGCGCGCCGCTGGCGGAGTTCGTGGCCGAGCGCAAGCGGCTCGCGGCGCAGTTGCGCGCGGGCGGGGACCGGGCGGCGGCCGCCGAGCTCGCGAAGCTGCCCAAGCCGAGCGCGGCGGCGTGGGCGCTCAACCACGTGTCGCGCGAGGCTCCGGACACCGTCGGGGCCTGGCTGGCGGCCTCGGTGGCGTTGCGGACGGCGGCGACGAACGCGCGCGAGGTCGGCGGCGAGGCGATCCGCGCCGCCTCGACGCGCCAGCGCGCCGCGACGGCCGAGCTGCTGACGCTCGTGCGCGAGCTCGCCCGGCCGAATGGCAAGCCGCCGTCGGAGCCGGTGCTCGACCGGGTGCGGGGGCTGCTGCAGGTCGCCGCCGGTGATCCGGCGGTCGCGGCGGCGCTGCGGGCCGGGCGGCTGACCGAGCGCGAGCTGGAGACCGACCTCAGCAGCCTGCTGCCGCCGTCGTCCTCGCCGGCCGCGCCGCCGTCGCCCGCGGCGCCCGCCCGCGACACCGCTGCGGAGGAGGCGGCGCGTGCGCGCGCGGACCTCGAGCGCCGGGTCGGCGCGGCCGTCGCCGAGCTCGACCGCCGCCGCAGCGCGGTCGCGGACCGCGCGCACGCCGCGGCGACCGCCGACGAGCGCCTCGAGGACGCGCACCGCACCGTGCACCGGCGGGCGTCCGAGGCCGGCGCCGCGCACGAGGCCCTGGCCGACGCCGAGCGCGCCGCCGCCGACGCGCAGGCCGAGCTCGAGCGCCTGCGCGGCCAGCTGCGCTAGGACCAGCGCCAGACGCAGCGCAGGGTCAGCTCGTCGCCGGCCGCCAGCTGCGCCGCCTCGCCGAGCCGGGCCGCGTCGGGCGGCCCGGTCTGCGGCTCGAGGCAGAGGACCTCGGGCCGCTCGTCGAACAGCACGAAGTGCGACGCGGAGGACTCGACGGTCAGCGTCAGCGCGCCGGGCCAGCGGATCGCCGGCGGCGCCGCGAAGTCGCGGAAGGCGTCGTCCCACGGTCCGGGCCGGGGGTCGACCAGCTCGCCGGTCGGCAGGTGGTCGTCACCGCGGACGTACTGCCGCCCGCCGCGCAGGACCCATTGCGCCTCGCCGCCGCGGGCGAGCCGCCGCGCGAAGTAGGGATGCCAGCCGATCCAGGCCTCGGCCGGCTCGCGCGGGCGCAGCGTGAGCTCGGACTCGAGGCGGTCCGGGCGCAGCATGAGCCGCTGGACGAGCGGCCCGCGCTGCGGGTCCTCCGCGGTCCAGCGCCGGCCGGCGGCGGTCCCGTGGATCGCGGGCGGGTCGACCCGCCCGTCGCGCCCGGCGATCGGCGCCATCACGAAGCAGCCGCCGTCGAACGCCGGGGCGAGCGCCTCGGTCGGGGCGGACAGCAGCTCGAGGCCGCCGACGCGCCAGGAGGTCCAGCGCGCGCCGCGGTCCGGGTCGATCGTGAGCGACGCGTCGCCGGCGCGCAGGGTGACGGTCAACGCCGGTCGACGGTGAGGTCGCGCGCCTCGGCGTAGCGGGCACGGACCTCCGGGTCCGGGTCGGCCTCGAAGTGCTCGACGTCGCCCGCGCCCCAGTCCGGCGGCTCGTCGGCGCCGGACAGCACCCAGGCCGCCTGGCGCGCGGCGCCGTCGGCGACGTACTCGCCCGGCGGCGGGACGAGGACCGGACGGCCGAGGATCGCCGGGGCGATCCGGCGCACCGCGTCCGAGGCCGCGCCGCCGCCGATCAGCAGCACGCGCTCGATCTGGACCCCGAGCCCGGCCAGCGCGTCGAGCCCGTCGGCCAGCCCGCAGAGCATGCCCTCGACCGCCGCGCGCGCGAGGTGGGCCTGGGTGGCGTTGGCCAGCCGAAGCCCGTGGACCGCGCCGGTGGAGTTCGGCTTGTCGGGCGTCCGCTCGCCCTCGAGATAGGGGACGAGCACGAGCCCGTCGGCGCCGGCGGGCGCCGACAGCGCCAGTGACGACAGCTCCTCGTGACCGACGTCGAGCAGCGACCGCGCGGCGTCGAGCACGCGCGCGGCGTTCAGCGTGGCGATCAGCGGCAGGAAGCGCCCGGTGGCGTCGGCGAAGCCGGCGACGGTGCCCGACGCGTCGGCGACCGGATCCTCCGCGACCGCGCAGCAGACGCCGGACGTCCCGACCGAGACGACGACGTCGCCCGGTCGCGCGCCGAGCCCGAGCGCGGCGCCGGCGTTGTCGCCGGTGCCCGGCCCGAGCAGCGCGCCGGCCGGCGTGCGCCCGGCCGCCTCGGCCGGCCCGAGCACGCGCGGGAGCGCCGGCCGCCGGCCGCGCATCGCCAGCTCGACCAGGTCATTCCGGTAGCCGTCGGCCGGGGACCAGTAGGCGGTACCGGACGCGTCGCCGCGGTCGGTGGCCAGCGCATCGAGCCCCGCGCCGTCGCCGGCCAGCCGCCAGGTCAGCCAGTCGTGCGGAAGGCAGACGGCGGCGACCCGGTCGGCGTTCTCCGGCTCGGCGTCGGCGAGCCAGCGCAGCTTGCTGACCGTGAACGACGCGACCGGCACGCTGCCGACCGCGTCCGCCCACGCCTGCCGCCCGCCGAGCTCGTCGATCAGGTCGCGCGCCGCATCGGCCGACCGCGTGTCGTTCCAAAGCAGCGCCGGGCGCACGATCTCGCCGTGCTCGTCGAGCGTGACCATCCCGTGCTGCTGGGCGGCGACGGCGACGGCGCCGACGTCGTCGAGACCGCCGGCGGCCTCGACGGCCTTCCACAGCGCCGTCTCCCACTCGCGCGGGTCGACCTCCGTCCCCGGCGGATGCGGCGCCGAGCCCGAGCGCACGAGCTCGCCCGACTCCGCGTCGCGCACGACGACCTTGCTGGACTGCGTCGAGGAGTCGATACCCGCGACCAGCGTCATCGCGCGCGCAGCAGGTGCTCGATCGCCAGTTGCTGGAGCCGCACGAACCCGTAGCCGCGCTGGTTGGCCGCCGCGACGTCGAAGTCCTCGAACGCCGACCGGTCCGCGAGCAGGTCGTCGTAGGACTCGCCCTCGCCGAGCGTCGGCGCGCGCAGGTCGGCGACGCCGGCGAACGCCAGCGCCGCCTGGACCTCGGGGTCGGCGCGGAACGCGGCGGCGCGCTCCTTCAGCAGCAGGTACGTCCGCATGTTCGCCGCCGCCGTGTCCCAGACCGCGTCCGGGTTCTCCGTGCGGGCCGGCTTGTAGTCGAAGTGCCGCGGCCCGTCGTAGCCCGGACCGTGCTCGAGCAGGTCGACGAGGTTGAAGGCGCTCAGCAGGTCGCCGTGGCCGAACACGAGGTCCTGGTCGAACTTCGGCCCCTTCTGCCCGTTGAGGTCGACGTGGAAGAGCTTGCCCTGCCACAGCGCCTGGGCGACCCCGTGCGGGAAGTTGAGGTTGGACATCTCCTCGTGCCCGACCTCCGGGTTCACGCCGACCATGTCCGCGTGCTCGAGCGTCGAGATGAACGCCAGCGCGTGGCCGACGGTCGGCAGCAGGATGTCGCCGCGCGGCTCGTTGGGCTTGGGCTCGATCGCGAAGCGCAGCCCGAGGCCGCGGTCGATCACGAACTGCGCCAGCGTGTCCAGCCCCTCGCGATAGCGCTCCAGCGCGGCCCCGATGTCCTTGCCGGCGTTGACCTCCGAGCCCTCACGGCCGCCCCAGAACACGTAGGTCTCAGCGCCCAGCGATGCCGCCAGCTCCAGGTTGCGCATCACCTTGCGCATGGCGTAGCGCCGCACCGAGCGGTCGTTGGAGGTGAACCCGCCGTCGCGGAACAGCGGCTGCGTGAACAGGTTGGTGGTCATCATCGGGACGACCAGCCCCGTCTCCTCGAGCGCCGCCCGGAAGCGGGCGATCGTGGCCTCGCGCGTCGCGTCGTCGGAGCCGAACGGGATCAGGTCGTCGTCGTGGAACGTGATGCCCCAGGCGCCGAGCTCGGCAAGCCGGTGCACGGCCTCGACCGGATCGAGCGGCGCGCGCACGGCGTCACCGAACGGGTCGCGGCCCTGCCAGCCGACGGTCCAGAGCCCGAAGGAGAACTTGTCGGCGGCGGTCGGGGTGGGGGTCAAGAGGGTCCTCCGGTGACGAGGTCGATGCGCCGGCCGCTGCGGGCCGACTCGCGGATGGCGTCGCACGCCTCGGCGGCGCGCACCCCGTCCTCGAACGTCGCCGCGTGTGGGCCGACCGCATCGCGGCCGGCCACCGCGTCGAGCACGCGGCGCAGCTCGAAGACGAAGCTGTGCTCCCAGCCGAGGACATGCCCGGCCGGCCACCAGTCGGCGGGGTCGGTGAACTCGCGGCGGCCGTTGACCCACAGCTCGCCCGGGCGCTCGAGGTCGAACGCGAGCGAGCCGCCGGACGCGTTGACCTCCCAGGTGAAGCGGTTGGCCTCACCGGTGGCGAAGCGGGTCGCCTCGACGGTGCCGATCGCGCCGCCGGTGAAGCGCACGGCGGCGGCGACGGCGTCGTCGACCGTGCGGCCGGGGACGAACGTCGCCGTCTCAGCCGACAGGCCGGCGATGTCGCCGACGAGGTAGCGGGCGAGGTCGAGCACGTGCGACGCGAGGTCGCCCAGCGCGCCCCCGCCGGCCGTGCCGGCGTCGAAGCGCCACACGCCCGCCTGCTCCGGGTCGGCACCCCACGACTGGCGGTAGGTGCCGCGGAAGTGGCGGATCTCGCCGAGGTCGCCCGAGCGCAGCAGCTCCCACGCGCGGCGGGCGGCGGGCACCAGCCGGTAGTTGAACGCGCAGCAGTGCACGACGCCGGCGGCGCGTACCGCGTCGAGCATCGTCTGCGCCTCGGCGGCGTCGCGCGCCAGCGGCTTCTCGCACACGACGTGCTTGCCGGCCGCGGCGGCGGCGATCGCCGGCTCGGCGTGCAGCGCGTTCGGGGTGAGCACGTGGACGACGTCGACGTCGGGGTCCTCGACCACCGCGTGCCAGTCGGTCGACAGGCGCTCGAAGCCGAAGCGGGCGCCGAACGCGCGCAACGTCTCCTCGTTGCGCCCGGCCGCGTGCACGAGCCGGGGGCGGATCATCGGCGGTCCGGTCATGTGGCCGAGCGTCAGCAGGGCGTGCGCGTGCGCGCGGCCCATGAAGCCCTGGCCGATGATGCCGATGCCGGGGTGCTCGTCGCTCATTCGCCGGCCGCGTCGTAGAGGGCGGCGAGCGCGCGCGCCTGGGCCACCGCGTCGTCGCGGCCGAAGCGCGCCGGGCGCTCGCCGGCGGCGACCGCGGCCCGCTCCTGCAGCTCGCACGCATACGGGTTCACGGGCGTGAGCTCGATCCGCTCGGTCCCCGCGTCCGTGCGCAGCTCGATCGCCGGCGAGCGGTTGTGCCACGGGTCGTCGAGCCACAGCGACGCCTCGGAGCCGACGACCTCGAGCTCGTCGCGGTGCGCGGTGACCATGCCGCAGTCGAAGTGCGCGAGCACGCCACCGGGCATCCGCATGGCGCCGGCGAACAGCACGTCGACGCCCTCGGGGCCGACCGTCTGCTGCGCGGCGAACGCCTCGGGCTCGCCGGCGACGAGCCGGATCCCGCTGACGCAGTAGCAGCCGACGTCCATCAGCGCCCCGCCCTCGAGCTCGGCGCTCAGCCGCACGTCGCCGGGCTCGCGCTCGGGGAACGAGAACGCCGTCCGCACCAGCCGCAGCTCGCCGACGCGCGGCAGCAGCTCGACGAGCTTCGCCGCCTGCGGGGTGTAGCGCCACATGAACGCCTCCTGCAGGACCCGTCCTGCCGCGTCGGCGGCGTCGAACGCGCGCTCGACGTCCTGCGGGTGGCGCGACAGCGGCTTCTCGACCAGCACGTGCTTGCCGGCCTCGAGCGCGCGGATCGCCCATTCGACGTGCAGCGCGTTCGGCAGCGGCACGTAGATCGTGTCGACGTCGGGATCGGCCAGCAGGGCGTCGTAGGAGCCGTGCGCGCGCCCGATCCCGTGCTCGTCCGCGTAGGCGCGGGCGCGGGGCTCGTCGCGCGAGGCGACGGCGACGACCTCGGCCGCGCCCTCCGACGCGGCCGCGCCGCCGAGCACGGCGCGGTTGATGTTCGCGGTGGAGAGCAGCCCGAGCCGCAGGCTCATCCCGACGAGGCCTCCCCCTCCGGCCGGAACGACACGGTCAGCAGCCGGATCCGCCGCGGGCGCGTGACCGAGAACAGCACGACCTCGGCCACGTCCTCCGCGGTCATCATGCCCGCGAGCTCCGGCATGTCGGGGGTGCGCCCGGTTCCCATCGCGAAGTCCGTCGCGATGCCGCCGGGCGCGATGTTCGTGCACCGGACCCCGTACTCGCGCATCTCGAGGTCGAGCGAGCGGGTGAAGCCCACCTGCCCGAACTTCGACGCGTTGTAGACCGCCTCGTGGGGGAAGCCGCGCAGGCCGGCGACGGAGGCGAGCGAGAGAAAGTCTCCGCCACCGGCCGCGACGAGGTGCGGGAGTGTTGCCCGCGCCGTGTAGAGGGTCCCCTTGAGGTTGATGTCGATCATCAGCTCGAGCTGCTCGGGATCGAGCTCGAGGAACGGCCCGTACGCGCCGATGCCGGCGTTGGCGACCACGATGTCCAGCCGTCCGAAGGCGCCGATCGTCGCGTCGACCGCGGCTTGCACGGACGCGGGGTCGCGCACGTCGCAGGCGCGCGCGACCGAGCGATCGATCCCGAGGTCGTCCTCGGTGCGCGATGCGAGGCCGACCGCGCAGCCGGCGGCCGCCAGCCGGCGCGCGACCGCGGCACCCACGCCGCGGCTCGCGCCGGTGACGAACGCGACCTTGCCCTCGAGTTCCGTCACGCGCGGCCCGACTGCGCGCGACCGCGCCTGGCGAACGAGTCGACCGCGACCGCGAGCAGCAGCACGCCGCCCGTGATGACGAACTTCTCGCCCGACCCGAGGCCGAGCAGGCCGAGGCCGTTGTCGATCGAGCCGATCACGAGTGCGCCCAGCAGCGCGCTCTTCATGTGGCCGCGGCCCCCGAACAGCGATGTGCCGCCGATGACCGCCGCGGCGATCGAGTACAGCAGCAGCGAGCCGCCGCCGGAGTTCGTGTCCACCGAGCGCAGCCGGGACGCCAGCACGATGCCGCCGATCGCCGCCATGAACGAGCACAGCGCGAACACGGCGATGCGCACGCGGTCGACGTCGATGCCGGCGCGCCGAGCCGCCTCGACGTTGCCGCCGACGGCGTAGATGTGGCGGCCGAAGCGCGTCCGGGTCAGCACGTAGGTCCAGATCAGGAACAGGACGCCGACGATGACCAGCACCCAGGGGATGCCGCGATCCTGGTTGCAGATCAGCACGAGCGCGAGCAGCAGTACGCCGACGACGGCCACCCGAAGCCCGATGATCACCACGGGCTCGATCTCCAGGCCGGCCTTCCGGCGCACGCGGATCTCGTTGAGCTGGATGCCCGCGTAGATGGCGATCGCCACCAGCGCGACGACCCACGCCGCCGCGTCGCTCATGAAGTTGTTCGCCAGCCCGATGGTGAACGAGTCCTGCAGGAGCACGGTGCCGCGGCTGCCGATCAGCAGTAGCACGACGCCGTTCCAGGCCAGCAGGCCGGCCAGCGTGACCACGAACGACGGGATGCCGATCTTGGCGAACAACACGCCGTGCAGCGTGCCGATCGCCAGGCCGGCGCCGAGCGAGAGCACGATCGCGACCGGCGTGGACACGGCGCTGCCGTCCGGCGTCAGGAGGACCGCGGTGATCACGCCGGCGACACCGGAGACGAAGCCGATCGAGAGGTCGATCTCGCCGAGCAGCAGGACGAAGACGATGCCCATCGCGAGGATCGCGTACGGCGCCGACTGCACGATCAGGTTGACGAAGTTGCCCGCGGTGAGGAAGTTCGAGTTCTGCGACTGGAAGACGATCGCGATGATGATCAGGCCGAGCACGATCGGCAGCACGCCGAGCTCGCCCTGCCTGACGTCCGACCACCAGCCGCGGACGTAGTCGCCGACGCCGGTGCGCTTGGCGTCGGCTGACGGGCCGCCGGACGGCGTTTCGGTGACCGGGGGGACGGCGGCGCTCATGCGAGCACCTCCGCCTGGCCGGGGACGTGGGACAGCTTGCCGGCCGTGATCGCCTGCACGACCTCCTGCTGGTTGGTCTCCCGGCGCTTGAACTCGGCGACGGTCTGGCCGAGGCGCAGCACCGTGATCGAGTCCGCCACCTCGAAGATGTCATGCAGGTTGTGCGAGATCAGGATGACGGCGAGGCCCTGCTCGCCGAGCCGCTTGACCAGGTCGAGCACCTGGCGGGTCTGTGCGACGCCGAGCGCCGCGGTCGGCTCGTCGAGGATGACGACGCGCGAGTTCCACATGACGGCCTTGGCGACCGCGACGGACTGGCGCTGGCCGCCGGACAACCCGGCCACGACCTGCCGCACCGAGCTGATGGTCGTGACGGACAGGCCGGTCAGCGTCTTGCGGGCGCGGGCCTCCATCGCCGTCTCGTCCAGTCGCCGCAGCCCGTCGATCTCCTCGCGGCCCAGGAACATGTTCTGGACGACGTCGAGATTGTCGGCGAGCGCGAGGTCCTGGTAGACGACCTCGATACCCATGTGGGACGCCTCGCGGGGTCCGTGGATATGCACCGGCTTGCCATCGAAGAGGACCTCGCCCTCGGCGATCGGGTAGATGCCGGCGATGCACTTGATCAGCGTCGACTTGCCGGCGCCGTTGTCGCCGACGAGGGCCATGACCTCACCGGCGCCGACGTGGAAGTCGACCTTGTAGAGCGCTTGAACCGCACCGAAGCTCTTCGACACTCCGCGCAGTTCGAGCACGGGTTGCTCGCTCACTGCCACTCCTCTCGCTCTCGCTCAGCGGCCGGCGCCGGGGCGCGCCCCCCCGCCGGGGCGCGCCCCGCCCGCCCGCCCAAACGTCCTA
>JAXDHL010000504.1:0-2575 GCA_034664525.1 Solirubrobacteraceae bacterium | reverse complement strand
CGCGCAGCGGTTCCCACCACAGGCCCGCGTAGACGAGGTAGGCCCACTTGCGATCCAGCCCCGGCTTGAACTGGTTCTGGTGGATCGTGCCGGTCAGGCGCTCGAGCTCCTTGTGCGCCTTGAGGATGATCGCCGCCGCCGGCACCTCGTAGATGTCGCGGACCTTGAGCCCGACGATCCGGTCCTCGATGTGGTCGACGATCCCGACGCCGTGGCGCATGCCGAGCTCGGCCGCGCGCTCGAGCAGGTCGACCAGCCCGAGCCGCTCGCCGTTGAGCGCGGTCGGCACGCCCGCCTCGAAGCCGACCGTCACGATCTCGGCCTCGTCGGGCGCGAGCTCGGGCCGGGTGACCAGCTGGAAGACGTCGTCGTCGGGCGCGTGGGAGAGGTCCTCGATCCACTTGCCCTCGGACGAGCGGCCCCACAGGTTGTCATCGATCGAGTACGGCGCCGCCTCGGTGCCGCCCTTGACCGGGATGCCGTGCCTGCGGGCGTACTCGATCTCGGCGTCGCGGCCCATCTGCCACGAGCGCACCGGCGCGATCACCTTCAGCTCGGGCGCGAGCGTCGCGACCGTCGCCTCGATCCGGACCTGGTCGTTGCCCTTGCCGGTGCAGCCGTGGGCGATCGTGTCGCAGCCGGTCCGGCGCGCGTACTCCACGGCCAGCTTGGCGATCAGCGGCCGGCCGAGCGCGGTGAAGAGCGGGTAGCCGTCGCCGTAGTCGGCATTGGCCTTGATGGCGGGGGTGATGTACTCGCGGGCGAACTCCTCGCGCGCGTCGACGACGTGGCAGTCCAGCGCGCCGAGCTGCATCGCCTTGCCCTTGACGACCTCGTAGTCCTCGCCGGGCTGGCCGAGGTTGACGGTCAGTGCGACGACCTCGGCCTCGTACTCGTCCTGGATCCACTTGAGCATCACGGACGTGTCCAGCCCGCCCGAGTAGAGCAGTAGCACGCGCCCGACCTCGCCCTTCTCGGCCAGGTAGCGCGCGGCGCGGCTGTAGGTCGTCGTGGGGTCGACGAACTGGTGGACCTCGGTGAGGGGCTGGGGCTGGTCGGTCACGCCGGGAAGCGTATTGGCCCGTGTGCGCGCGCCGCCGTACGATCCCGCGCCATGTCCATCGTCAAGATCATCGAGCTGGTCGGCTCGTCCACGGTCAGCTCCGACGACGCGGTCCAGCAGGCGGTCGCGGAGGCCCGCCGGACGTTGCGCAACATCAAGGCCGTCGACGTCGTATCCGTCGGGCTGCGAGGCGAGGACCTCGACGAGTGGCGGGTCCACATCCGCGTCGCGTTCCTGATCGAGCGGGTCGCGGAGGCCTGAGCCGGACGGTCCGTGGCATCTGATGCATCCATGGGATGCGCGAGGTGCCACGCCCGCGTGGCGCTCAGGCGGTGAGCCGGTCGAGGAACGCGAGCGTCCGGCGCCAGGCGTCCTCGGACTCGGCGGCGAACTGCTCGTACTTGCGGTCGAAGAACGAGTGCGGGGCGCCTGGGTAGACATGGATCTCGTGCTCGACGCCGGCCGCCTCCAGCGCGGCGTCGTAGGCCTCGATCTGCTCGATCGGGATGCCCTCGTCGGCGCCGCCGAACAGCCCGAGCACCGGGCAGCGGACATCGGCGGCGCGGTCGGTCGGTGCGACGCCGAAGCGCTTGCCGCTCAGCGCGCCGTAGAAGCCGACCGCGCCGGCGAGGCCGAGCTCGGCCGACGTCGCGGCCATGAACGACCGAAAGCCGCCGTAGCAGAAGCCGACCGAGGCGACGGGCCGCGGGCCGGCGCGCTCGAGCAGCGCGTCGCGGGCCGCCACGGCGTCGGCCTGGACCTGCTCGACCGTGGTCTCGGTCACGTGCGGCCAGTAGTCGAAGTCGTCGTCGCGCGGGCCGAGGCCGGCGGTGCGGCCGAAGTAGTCGAGGACGGCCGCGGGGTGGCCGGCGGCCGCGAAGCGCTCCGCCAGCGTCTCGTAGAACGGATACAGCCCGCGCACGTCCGGGAAGATCACCACGCCGGCGCCGCCGGCCTCCGGCGGCACCGAGACGAACGCGGAGAAGCGGGTCCCGTCGGCGCTCTGGAGCTCGATCCGCTCACCGGGGGCGGCACCGGCGATGCGGCGCAGGTCGGCGGGCAGCTCGGGCGGGCGGGAGTCGGCGTCGAAGCACATGCCGCCAAGCCTTGCAGCGCGGTCCGCCCTGCGGGAGGGTTCGCCGGTGTGACTGACTTCCTCGGAGCCCTCGAGCCGGCTCATCGCGAGGTCCTGCACGAGCTCGGCCTGCGGCGCCGCTATCGCGCCGGCGACACGCTCACGCGCGAACTCGACGACGCCGGTGGCGTCTGGCTGCTGATCGCCGGCGAGGTCGCCGCGTCGACGCTCGGGCCGGGCGGCAAGGAGGTGCTGCTCGGGCTCGCCGGACCGGGCGAGCTGGTCGGCGAGCTCACGGCGCTGCGCGGCTCGCGGCGGTCGGCCACGCTGACGGCGCGCACCGACGTCGACGCGCTCGCGGTGGCGGCCGGCGACTTCCGGCGCTTCCTGCGCAGCGTGCCGGGCGCGGCGCTGGTCGTGCTCGACGGCGTGATCGA
>JAXDHL010000503.1:0-11240 GCA_034664525.1 Solirubrobacteraceae bacterium | reverse complement strand
CCCGCAGGCCGCACACCTCGCGCCCGTCGTCGTGCTCGTCCTTGCGCAGCGTGTAGGGCTCTTCGTGCGGATACGCGGTCCGGCAGGAGCCGAAGACGATGTCGACGGGCAGATCGCGCGCGGTCGTCCGGATCACCGACGGCGGCCAGCCCTCCAGGCATGGCCAGACGCGCTCGCCGTCGAGGTGCACCTCATAGGGCGTGACCACCCCGGGCTCGAGTCCGTCGACCACGACGAGCGCGAAGTGATGACCGTCGACGCAGAACGTCCGCGCGCGGTGACCGAGCACCTCGACCTCGCACGCCTCGTCGGTCTGCACCCAGATCGTGGCCTGCCGCTCTCCCGCGTGGCGGAGGAGGGGACCGAGTACCAGCGCCGGCATGGGAGCGAACGCTACTGCGCGCGCAGCCGGCGGAACTCTTCGCGCACCGACTGCGGACGGCCCCATTGCGGCTGCACCTCGACCCGGCCCTCACGCAGCTCGCGGAGGGCGAGCTCGCCGCGGATGCCGGCGCCGTCGAGCGCCCGCAGCGCCGCGTGGACCGCCGGCGCGGCGGCGGCATGGCCGAACTGGTGCGCGACGAGGATCCGCCAGTGCCAGTCGTGGTTGGAGTACGGCTGCGCGTTGCACACCACGACGAGCGTCGCGGCGTCGAGGTAGCGCGACTCGTCGACGCGCAGGTCGAGCTCGAGGTCCGTCCAGTCGGACGGCAGCACTTCCAGGATCGCGTCGAAGTCGTCGGCGAGCGCCATGCGACCCGAGAGGCTACCCGGCGCAGTCCGCGGGGCGGCGCGCGGGGTGACGTCCTAACCTCGGACCAATGGCCACCACCGAGCATCCGCTGGCCGCCGCGTACGACGCGCTGACGCGCCGCTGCGGCCTGGTGGACCGGTCCGAGCGCGGCAAGCTGCTGCTGACCGGGCCGGAGGCGAAGGAGTTCCTCCACGGCCAGGTCACGAACGAGGTCGAGGCGCTGGTGGAGGGCACCGGCTGCTACGCCGCCTTCCTGACCCACAAGGGCAAGATGCTCGGCGACATGCGGGTGCTGGACGGCGGCGATGCCGGACTGTGGCTCGACTGCGAGCGCCCGGCGCTGCAGGAGCTGTTCAACATGATCCGCCGCTACAAGCTCGGCCGCGATGTCGAGGTGCACAAGCGCACGCTCGAGCGCGCGCTGCTGTCGCTGGTCGGGCCGGACGCGCGCCGGGTCGCCGGTGCCACTGATCTGCTGGACGGCGAGCACGCGCACCGGCTCGCCACGGTGGGCGGTGCGACCGTGCGCCTCGTCACGACCGACGTCGGCGTGGACGTGATCGCCGACGCCCAGGATGCCGACGCCGTGCGGGAGGCGCTCGTCGCCGCCGGTGCCGAGACCGCCGGCGAGGACGCCGCCGAGGTCGTGCGCGTGCAGTCGGGCCGGCCGCGGTTCGGGATCGACCTCGAGCCGGAGGCCGTGATCCCGCAGGAGGCCGGCCTCAACGCGCGCGCCGTGTCGTTCGAGAAGGGCTGCTACGTCGGCCAGGAGACGGTCGCCCGCCTGCACTGGCGCGGCAAGCCCAACCGCCATCTGCGCGGCCTGCGGCTGTCCGAGCCGGTCGTCGCCGGCACCGCGCTGACGACGGCCGAGGGCAAGGTCGTCGGCCGGGTCACGAGCCCGGTCGTGTCGCCCGCGCTCGGGCCGATCGCGCTCGCGCTGGTGCGGCGCGAGGTCGCCCCGGGCGAGCCGGTGAGCGCCGGTGACGGCGGCGCAACCGCACGCGTGGTCGAGCTCCCGTTCCAGTTGTAAAATGGGGTCCATGGCCTACACGTCACGGGTGCTGGTCGTGGCCCGCCAGACAGCCGACTCCGACGATCTCCGGGACGCGCTCGTTCACCGGGCCGAGCGCGGCCCCATCTCCGTCACGCTCCTGATGCCCGCCCCCGGGATCGGTCTGGAATCGCGTGATGGCGCCAAGGGCGACCTCGACGCCGCCGTCGCCAAGCTGCGCGAGGCCGGGCTGGAAGCCGACGGCATGGTCGGCGACCACAACCCGATCGAGGCCGTGGCCGAGGCGTGGTCCCCGGGCGCGTACGACGAGGTCGTGGTCAGCACGCTGCCGGGCGCGACATCGAAGTGGATGACGATGGACTTCCCGCACCGCGTCGGCCGGATGTGCGACGTGCCGGTCACGCATGTGGTCGCGCGGCCGCCCGGCTACATGACCCCGCGCGTCGGCCCGGCGCCGCAGCACGAGCGCGAGCCGCTCGGCCCGCTCGCCGCGCTGTCCTGGTCGCACCCCCGCAACTAGGCGAGCGCGGCCGCCACGAAGGCCTCGACGCGCCGCGGTGCCGGCGCGGGCTGGAGCTCGAGCACGCGTGCGCCGTGGGCCGCCAGCCAGCCGCCCACGAGCCGGACCTCCTCGAGCTCCTCGGGCACGAGCCACGCGCCGAGCGACCGCTGCGACGGGGATGAGCGCAAGGCGTCCTCCGTGCGCGCCGCGACCTCCTCGCGCGCGGCCGGCAGGCGCGCCCAGTCGACCACGCGGCCGCCCGCGATCCACAGCGCGTCCGCGCGCCCGCGCGCCTCGGGGTGCGGCGCGACGACCAGGCGCGACCCGGCGTGGACGACGCGCAGCACGCCGCCGAGCCGCGCCAGCAGCGTCTCGAGCCGCTCGCGCCGCCGGCGCAGCGCCGCCGCGCGCTCGTAGCGGCGCCCGGCCGAGGCCTCGAGCATCTGCGCCTCCACGTGGGCCAGCAGCGCCCGTCCGCCGTCGCCGGAGTCGAAGAACAGCCCGAGCGCCTGCTCCAGCCGGTCGCGGTACAGGTTCGGATCCAGGTCGCCCAGGCAGGGAGACAGGCAGCGTCCCATCTGGCCGTAGGCCGACGGCCAGTAGCGGCGCTGCAGCCGGCGCCCGCAGTGGCGCAGGCCGAACAGCGAGTTCAGCTGCTCGACCAGCTCGGCGGCGGCCGCCTGACCGCGCACCGGCCCGATGCAGATCGCGTTGCCGGCCGCCGGCTCGCGCGCCACCTCGAGGATCGGGTAGGCGATGTCGAGCCGGCAGCGCAGATAGACGTGACCGTCCGGCTCGCGCACCCCGCGCTTGTTGGCCGGCGGCTTGAGCGCCCGGATCAGCCGGTGCTCGAGCAACAGCGCGCCCAGCTCGGACTCCGTCTCCTCGCAGTCGACGTGCTCGGCCCGCGCGGTCCACGCCGCGCCGCTGGTGAAGTGCTGGCGCGCCCGGTCACGCACGCGCACGGACTTGCCGACATAGAGCGGGTGCCCGTCGCCGTCGCGGAACACGTACACCCCGGGGCCGCGGGGCAGGGCCCGCAGGTCCGGCCGGCGCTCGACGGGCAGCCGGATCCGCGGCTGCCGCGGCCGCGGCGGGCGGCGCCGCGGCGCCAGCAGCGCCACGGCCTCCGCCACCGTCGGCGCGTTGGCGACGAGCCGCTTGAACAGCGCGCAGAAGACCTGCCCGCACAGCTCGGCGTCGGGCAGCGCGCGGTGGGTCACCCCGACCTCGACCCCGAGCGCCTCGGCCAGCGTCTTGAGCCCGCGGCGCTGCTGGAGCGGGGCGAGCTTGCGCGCCAGCGCCACCGTGCACAGCACGGGCGGATCCGGCCAGTCCATCCCCGCGCGCGAGAACGCGCTGCGCAGCACGGCCGTGTCGAACCGCGCGTTGTGGGCGACGAGCACGCGGCCACGCAGCAGGCGCGCGAGCTCGGGCAGCACCGTCTCGGGCGGCGGTGCGCCGTCGGCCATCGCCTGCGTGATGCCGGTGAACCGCTGGATGCCGGGCGACAGCGGGCGCGCGACGCCGACCAGCGACGACCAGCGCTCGTGCAGCTCACCGCCGCCGACCAGCACCGCGCCGACCTCCGTCAGCTCGCAGCGCTCACGCGCCAGCCCGTTCGTCTCGGTGTCCACGGCGAGGAACTCGGTCGTCAGGAGGGGGGCGTCGGCGAGCATGCGGGCAAGGCGTGATACGCCCCGGATCGGACGGCATGCATGGCGCCTTGCGCCAGGAATCTGGGTAAGGTCCCGCCGCGAGGAGATGAGGAGCGCCCGGACTGCACTCACTGGGGTCGTCGTCGCGACCGTGGTCGCCGGCTGCGGTGGCGGCGCGGACTACGCGAACGACCCGCGGCCGCCCTCGCCGATCAACGTGACCGCCGCGATCACCAACCAGAAGATCACGGTGTCGCCGCACAGCATCGGCGCAGGCCCGGTGGTGATCATCATCGCCAACGAGACCCCGAAGTCGCACCACATCACGGTGGAGACCGACGAGCTGGGCGCGTCGTCGGGCGGGATCAAGCAGCAGACCGGCCCGATCAACCCCCAGGGCACCGCGACGCTCAAGCTCGACATGAAGCGCGGCTCATACACGGTCTCCGTCGACGGCGGCACGATCTCCGGCGCGCGCCTGAAGGTCGGCAGGGAACGGCCGTCGTCGCAGGACCAGCTCCTGCAACCGTAGGCGCGTGGAGGTCCTCACCAGTTTCGATCGCGGGCGTGTGGAGGCGCTGCGCCGCCGCGACGAGTTCTTCTGGCTCGACCTCCTGAGTCCGAGCCCGGACGAGCTGGAGCGGCTCGGCGCGACCTTCGGCCTCCACCCCGCCGCGATCGAGGACTCGCGCGAGTGGGAGCAGCTGCCGAAGATCGACGGCTACGCCGACCACGTCCTGCTCGTCTTCTTCACCGCCGAGCGCAGGAACAACCACACGAGCCCGATCGAGGTCCACTGCTACGTCTCCGGCTCGTGGATCATCACGGTGCGCCGCTGCCCGACGCCGCTGGACGGCCTCCACGAGCGGATCGCCGCCGAGGAGGTCACGGACGAGGACCTGATCCTCTACAAGGTGCTCGACGCGCTGGCCGACGGCTGGGACCCGGTGATCGACACGCTCGACCGCCGGGTCGACGAGGTCGAGGCCGAGGTGCTCGAGCGCCCGCGCCAGGAGCACCTGCCGATGATCTACCGCCTCAAGCAGGAGGTCGGCGATCTCCTGCGCCACGCCCATCGCCAGGCGCACGTGCTGCCCGAGGCGGTGGAGACCATCCATGCGCTGCCGGGACTGTCGCGCGGCTCGCGCGAGTGGCTGCGCGACCTGTCCGCCCACGCGGACGTGATCGCCTCCGACCTGAACCGCCTGACGGGCGACCTGGCCGGGCTCACCGACACGTTCTTCAACGCCAACGCCAACCGCCTGAACCGGCTCGCGACGATTGTCACCGTCGGGTCGCTGTTCTTCCTCATCTGGACGCTGGTGACCGGCTTCTTCGGTCAGAACTTCGGCTTCCTCGTGCGCCACATCAACTCGCCGCACGCGTTCGTCCTCTACGAGCTGGGCGGGCTGGTCGTCCCGTCGCTGCTGCTCGCCGGCATCCTGTGGTGGAAGCGGCGCGACTGGTGGGGTTAGGGCGCGCGCAGCCAGAACGCGGACGGGAAGTTCGCGCCGGTGTAGGACGGGACGAGCGCCTGCAGCCGCCCGGGATGCTCGCGCGCGACGGCCTGCGCCGCGAACAGCACCTCCCACGGGTTGCCGATCAGGAACGCCTGCAGCAGGTACTGCTCCGCCCAGTACATGCCCATGTCCTCGACCAGCACGCGGTGGTACTCGTACGGCAGCCAGATGTCGTGGAAGTGCACGACCACGCCTGGCGCGAGGCGCGGCAGGACGTCGAGCACGATCCGGTTGACGTCGCCGCCGAGCTTGACCGTGTGCGAGGTGTCGACGAACAGCACGTCGCCGGCCCGCAGGCCGTCGAAGACGTCCAGCGGGATCTCCTGGGCGGCGCGGCGCTCCACCCCGGCCAGGAACTCGGCCGGATACGGGTCATACGTGGTCACCCGGCCGGGCGCGGCGGCGCGCAGCAGCAGCGTCGACCAGCCCGAGCCGAGCTCGATCACCCGCGACGGCGCCAGCCGCCTGACCAGCGCGTCGCAGACCTCGGCGTCGACGCTCTCGTAGTAGGAGTTGGCGAGCCGGAAGCCCGCCGGTGCCTCGAAGGCGGCGATGCCGGCCGCGAGCTCGGCCTCGGCCCACGCGATCTGCCGCGCGGCGTCGAACGCCACGCCGGCCAGCGCGCTGCGCCGCCCCCAGACGTCCTCCGGAAGCGCGCTGAGGTCGGGCAGCGGGCTGTAGAACGCGCCGCCGCCGTGATCGGAGGCGGCCTTTCTCCTGCGCAGCACGCGGCGACTGTATGAGACGCTCCGGTAGCCGGGCGCCGGTAGGATCCTCGGCCCCTGATGCTGAATAAGAGACCGCAGGAGATGACCCGTGGCCATTGACGTCAGTCAAGTCGCCCAGCTCGAGGTCGAGCCGGGCGAGCTGCCGGAGACGATGGCCGCCTGGGTCATCCGCGAGGAGCGCTTTGGCGAGCCGATCGAGGCATTCCAGCTCGAGGACATCGCCGTCCCCGAGCCCGGCGCCTTCGAGGTGATCGTGCGCGTGATGGCCGCGGGCGTGAACTACAACAACGTCTGGGCGGCCCTGGGCAAGCCGGTGTCGGTCATGAAGTACGGCGATCACCCGGAGTTCGGCCATCACATCGGCGGCTCGGACGCCTCCGGCGTCGTCTGGAAGGTCGGCCCCGGCGTCAGCCGCTGGAAGATCGGCGACGAGGTCATCATCCACTGCAACCAGACCTCCTACGAGGACCCTGAGGTCCACGGCCTGGATCCGATGGCCGCGCCTTCGCAGCGGATCTGGGGCTACGAGACGACCTGGGGCTCGTTCGCGCAGTTCACCAAGGTCCAGGCCCAGCAGCTGATCCCCAAGCCGCAGAACCTGACCTGGGAGGAGGCGGCGTCCTACGGCCTCGTCTACTTCACGGCGTACCGAATGCTGATGACCCGCTGCAACCTGCAGGCGGGCGACCGCGTCTTGATCTGGGGCGCCGCCGGCGGCCTCGGCGTCTTCGCGACCCAGCTGTGCGCGATCACCGGCGCGCAGGCGGTCGGCGTCGTGTCCTCCGAGGAGAAGGGCGAGCTGGTCAAGAAGCTCGGCGCGGTCGACTACATCAACCGCGACGAGTTCCAGGGCATGATGCGCAGGGGCGGTGAGACGCCCGAGGAGGAGAAGGCGCGCTTCAAGGTGTCGCGCGAGTTCTCCAAGCGCCTCAACGGGATCCTCGGCGCGCCCCCCGACATCGTCTTCGAGCACGTCGGCAAGGCGACGTTCCCGACGTCGGTCTACGCCGTCAAGACGTTCGGCAAGGTCGTCATCTGCGCCGGCACGACCGGCTATGACCTCGACTTCGACGTCCGCTACCTGTGGATGCGCCAGAAGGAGATCCTCGGGTCCCACTTCGCCAACGCCTACGAGTGCAACAAGGCGAACCTGCTGATCGAGCAGGGCCTGATCCGGCCGGTGCTGTGGCGCACCATGGGCTTCGAGGGCGTCGGCGAGGCCCACCAGCTGATGAAGGACAACAAGCACCTCGGCAAGATCTCGATCCTGGTCGGGGCCGAGGCGGAGGGCCTGGGCAAGACCGCCGAGGGCCCCGGAGCGATCTATGCGGAGGTCGGTGCCTGATGGCTGCCGGAACGGTTCATGTCCCCTGGTACGCCACGCTGTTCCGCGGCGACCGGTTCGCGCAGGCGCTGGAGACCATCGCGCCGGTCGCGCTGCGCTACGGCGCGCGGGACTTCGCGGTCTACCGCTCGCGTGACGACGGCTACAAGTACCTGCAGACGGCGACGTTCGCGAACAAGCTCGACTGGGACCGCTACTGGATCGGACCGGAGTTCATGGCCTTCCGCGAGGAGTACACGTCCTGGTACCAGGTGCCGGTGCTCTACGTCTGGCACGACGTGCTCATCCAGGGCCGCGCCGAGGTCGAGGAGCCGGTCTAGGGGCCCGGAGGCGGCTAGCCCTGCTCGAGCGGCGCCATCGTCAGGCCGGCGTCCTTGAGCTGCTCCCAGTACAGCTCGGCGGGCTCCTTCTGGCCCGTCCACACGATCGCCCGGCCGGACGCGTGGATCCGGTCGGCCAACGCGTAGCCCTGGTCGATCGAGACGCCGGGGATGTAGCGCGCGAGGCACGCCGCGACGTGGTCGAACGTGTTGTGGTCGTCGTTGAGCACGATGACCCGCCAGGCGCCGCCGAGGCCGCTGCCGGGCCCGGAGATGCGTGGCTTTTCGACGGTCTGGCTCACGGAGCCTCCTGCTTGGAGCGCCAGCGATCGAGTCCCAGCCAGATGTGGTGCGGCGGGAGCGCCTGGGCGTAGACCCTTGCGGTCTCGGCGTCGTGGCGCTCCTCGAGCATCGCCACGTGCCGCCGGACGAACTCCTCCTCGGTCGTCGTCCCCACCACGGCCGCCTCCTCCTCGAGCGAGTCGCGCAGCCGCTGCAGGTGCCCGGGGATGTCCTCGGTGACGTCGCCGAAATGGGTCAGCGCCAGCCGCTCGGGCTGCCAGCCCTCGACCAGGTCGACCGATCGGTACCAGGCCTCGACGTCGATGTCGGGCGGCGGGGTCGGCGCCAGGACGAGCTCCGACGGCGGGATGCGGACGCCGGCGACGTC
Source organism: Solirubrobacteraceae bacterium (assembly GCA_034664525.1). Classification (GTDB taxonomy): domain Bacteria; phylum Actinomycetota; class Thermoleophilia; order Solirubrobacterales; family Solirubrobacteraceae; genus DATLGB01. The sequence goes on along the minus strand of JAXDHL010000503.1, from coordinate 2,728 downwards.
GCCCACCAGCGCGGTCCCGGTCGGCTCGTGCAGGTAGGAGACGTGGTGCGAGGCGTGCCCGGGCGTGTACTCGACCCGGTAGTCGCCCAGGATCGTCTCCCCGCCGCGCAGCACGTTCAGGTTGTCCTCGGGGACGGCCACGACCTCGCCCCACAGCTCGCGCATGCCCTCCTCGCCGTACAGGCGGGTGGCCGACTTGACCAGCCGGCGCGGGTCGGCCATGTGGGGCAGCCCGATCTCGTGCACGTAGACCGGCACGTCCGGGAAGCGCTCCACCAGGCGCCCGCTGGCCCCGGCATGGTCGAAGTGGATGTGGGTCAGCAGGATGGCGCGCGGCTCGAAGCCGTCGCCGAGGCCTTCGAGCAGCGTCGCGATGGTCGACTCGGGTCCGGGATCGACGAGGACGCCCTCGTGCTCCCAGGTCCCGATGACCCGCTCACGGCCGAGGTGATGGACGTCGATCACGCGCACGGCTGCGAAGATACCCGCATGAGCGAGACGCCTGAGCCCCGCCTGCAGCACCCTGACCGTCCCTGGATGATGCGGACCTACGCCGGCCACTCGACGGCGAAGAAGTCCAACGAGCTGTACCGGGGCAACCTCGCCAAGGGCCAGACGGGGCTCTCGATCGCCTTCGACCTGCCGACGCAGACCGGCTACGACGCGGACCACGAGCTCGCCCGCGGCGAGGTCGGCAAGGTCGGGGTGCCGGTCGCCCACAGGGGCGACATGCACGCGCTGCTGGACGGGATCCCGCTCGACGCGATGAACACGTCGATGACGATCAACGCGACCGCGGCGTGGCTGCTGGCGCTCTACATCGTCACCGCCGAGGACAACGGCGTCGGCCGCGACCAGCTCCAGGGCACCACCCAGAACGACATCATCAAGGAGTACCTGTCGCGCGGCACGTATGCCTTCCCGCCGGGGCCCTCGATGAAGCTGATCGCCGACATGATCGCGTTCACCGTCGACGAGGTCCCGAAGTGGAACCCGACCAACATCTGCAGCTACCACCTGCAGGAGGCCGGCGCCACGCCCGTGCAGGAGATCGCGTTCGCGATGTCGACCGCCACCGCGGTGCTCGACGCCGTGCGCGAGCGCGTGCCGGAGGACCGGATGGCCGCGGTCTTCTCGCGCATCTCGTTCTTCGTCAACGCCGGCGTCCGCTTCGTCGAGGAGCACGCGAAGCTGCGCGCGATGGGGCAGATCTGGGAGCGGCTCGGCCGCGAGCGCTACGGCGTCACGGACCCCAGGCAGCTGCGCTTCCGCTACGGGGTGCAGGTCAACTCGCTCGGCCTCACCGAGGCCCAGCCGGAGAACAACGTCCAGCGGATCGTGCTCGAGATGCTGGCGGTCACGCTCGGCCGCGACGCGCGCGCCCGCGCGATCCAGCTGCCGGCCTGGAACGAGGCGCTCGGGCTCCCGCGCCCGTGGGACCAGCAGTGGGCGCTGCGCATCCAGCAGGTGCTGGCCTACGAGACCGACCTGCTCGAGTACCCGGACATCTTCGAGGGCTCGCACGTGATGGACGCCCTCGTGGCCGAGCTGGTCGAGGGCGCGCAGGCCGAGATGGCGCGCGTGGCCGAGCATGGCGGCGCGGTCGAGGCGGTCAACTACATGAAGTCCGCGCTGGTGGAGTCCCACCGCGAGCGGATCGGGCGCATCGAGCGCGGCGAGCAGGTCGTGGTCGGCGTCAACAAGTACACCGAGACCGAGCCCTCGCCGCTGACCGCGTCGGGCGACGGCGGCATCCTGACCGTCGACCCGAACGTCGAGGCGGACGCCAAGCTGGCGCTCGAGGAGTGGCGCGCGTCACGCGACGACCAGGCGGTCGAGACCGCGCTGGACGAGCTGCGGCGCGTGGCGACCACCGACGAGAACGTGATGGAGGCGACGCTCGCCGCCGCCCGCGCCGGCGCCACCACCGGCGAGTGGGCGCAGGCGCTGCGCGACGCGTTCGGCTCCTATCGTGCGCCGACGGGCATCGGCGAGGCCGCGGCCCCGCCGCCCACCGAGGACATGGCCGAGCTGCGCGACGAGGTCGCCCGGGCCGGCGAGGCGCTCGGGCGCACGATCAAGATCCTGGTCGGCAAGCCCGGCCTGGACGGGCACTCCAACGGCGCCGAGCAGATCGCCGTGCGCGCGCGCGACGTCGGCATGGAGGTCGTCTACGAGGGCATCCGGCTGACGCCGGCGCAGATCGCGCGCTCGGCGGTCGACGAGGGCGTGCACGTGATCGGGCTCTCGATCCTCTCGGGCTCGCACCGCGAGCTGATCCCGGATGTGATGGACGCCTTGCGCGAGGCCGGCGGCGAGGACATCCCCGTCGTGTGCGGAGGGATCATCCCCGACGCCGACGTCGAGCCGCTCAAGAAGTCCGGCGTGGCGGCGGTCTACACGCCGAAGGACTTCGACCTGTCGCAGATCATGCGCGACATCGTGCACCTCGTCGAGGAGCGCAACGGCGTCGCCGCCGGGGCGTGATCGCGGACCGTCTCCGCGGGCGCGATCTCACCGTTGCGCCCGCGGCGCTCAACCTGATCGAGAACCGCGGCAAGCGCGCCGAGGCAGCCGAGCTCTTGAGCGCGCTCGGCACCGACGCCCCCGCTCACGTCGTTGGCATCACCGGCCCGCCGGGGGCGGGCAAGTCGACCCTGCTGTCCGCCCTGGTGCGCGAGTGGCGCGGGCGCGACCGCTCCGTCGCGGTGCTCGCGGTCGACCCGTC
>JAXDHL010000502.1:0-4718 GCA_034664525.1 Solirubrobacteraceae bacterium | reverse complement strand
CCGCCCGTTCGTCATCGTCGACGCCCACGCGCGCATCGGCGACACCTGGCGTACACGGTGGGACGGACTGCGCCTCTTCACGCCGGCCGGCCACGACGCCCTCCCCGGCCTGCCCCTGCCCGGCAAGGCCTTCCGGTTCCCGTCCAAGGACGAGATGGCCGACTACCTCGCGCGCTACGCCGAGGCGTTCGGCCTCGCCGTCCGCACCGGTTCGCCGGTCGAGCGGCTCGAGCTCGCCGGCGGACGCTACGTCGCCCGGATCCGCGGCGGCGGCGCGATCGAGGCGGACAACGTGGTCGTGGCGACCGGCGCGTTCCAGAAGCCCCGGGTCCCGGCGTTCGCGCCCGACCTCGACCCGGGCATCGTCCAGCTGCACTCGAGCCGGTACCGCAACCCGGACGGTCTGCGCGACGGCGCCGTGCTGGTGGTCGGGCCCGGCAACTCGGGCGCCGACATCGCGCTCGACCTCGCCACCGCGGGCCGTCACACGTTCCTCGCCGGCAAGCACCCGGGCCACCTCCCGATCCGCACCGAGTCCTGGCGCGGTCGGATGGCGTTCCCGCTGATCTGGTTCGTGTGGACGCACATCCTCAACATCGGGACGCCCGTCGGGCGCAAGGTGCGGCCGAAGATCCTCGCGGGCCCCGAGCCGCTGATCCGCGTCAAGCCGTCAGACCTCGAACGGGCCGGAGTGGAGCGCACGCCGCGCGTCGCCGGCGTCACGCCCGCCGGGCTCCCGCTGCTCGACGACGGCCGCATCCTCGACGTGCCGAACGTGATCTGGGCGACCGGCTACCGGCCGGACTTCAGCTGGATCGCGGGCGTCGAGCTCGACGAGCGCGGCGAGCCGCTCCAGGACCGCGGCGTCGTCGAGGACCTGCCGGGCCTGTTCTTCCTCGGGCGCGAGTTCCAGTTCGCCTTCAACTCGCACACGGTCGGCGGCGTCGGGCGCGACGCCGAACAGCTGGCCGGCGCGATCGCCGCGCGGGTGGCGGCCTAGGAGGCGGCGGAGCCGACGGCGCGCTTCGGGGCCTCGCCCCAGAGCTGCTCGAGCCGGTAGAAGTCACGCGCGTCGGGCGTGAAGATGTGGACCACGACGTCCAGGTAGTCCATCAGGATCCAGCGGGCCTCGGGCAGCCCCTCGATGCGGCGCGGGAAGATCCCGTGGTCCTTCTTGAGGCCCTCCTGGATGCCGTCGGCGATCGCCTTCGTCTGGCGGTCGGTGTTGCCCGAGCACACGATGAAGTGGTCCGTGTAGTCGAGGATGCCGCCGACGTCGAGCTCGACGAGGTCGATCGCCTTCTTATCGGCGGCGTATTCCGCGATCGTCGCGGCCAGCTCGGAGGGATCCATCAGGCCCATGCCTCAACACGGTAGAGCCCGAGGGACGCGATCCGGTCCGCCACCGCCGCGGGCACCAGGTGGCGGATCGGGCGGCCGGCGGCGACGCGCCGGCGCAGCTGCGACGAGGAGACGTCCAGGCGGGGCATCTCGAAGAACTCGATCCGCTCCGGAATGCCCGGCAGCCCGGCGCCGGCCAGCCGCTCGAGGATGTCCGCCCGGCGCACGCCCTCGCGCTCGCCGACCGCCAGCCGCGCCAATCCCAGCACCACCTCGGGCTCCCGCCACTCGGGCAGCGCGTAGGCCATGTCGCCGCCCACGATGAACGTCAGGTCGTCCCCAGGTGACTCGTCATGCAGCGCGCGCAGCGTATCCACGGTGTAGGACGGCCCTGGGCGGTCGGCCTCGGCGCGCGAGACCTCGAGCCCGGGCTCGGCGGCCGCGGCCAGGCGGCAGAGCTCGAGCCGGACCTCGACGCCCGGATCGCCGGGGACCTCCTTGTGCGGCGGGATCGCGGCCGGGATCAGCCGGACGACGTCGAGCCCGAGCTGGTCGCGGGCCTCCATCGCACACACGAGGTGGGCGATGTGCGGCGGGTTGAACGTCCCGCCGAGCAGGCCGACGCGGGCCACGCGCTCAGCCGCGGACCTGGCCCGAGCCCTCGACCAGGTAGCGGTAGGAGCACAGCTCGCGAAGACCGATCGGCCCGCGGGCGTGCAGCTTCTGGGTCGAGTTGCCGATCTCCGCCCCCATGCCGAACTCGCCGCCGTCGGTGAACCGCGTCGAGGCGTTGACGTAGACCACGGCGGCGTCGACGCCGAGCTGGAACGCCCGGGCCGAGGCGGCGCGGCCGGTGATGATCGACTCCGAGTGCCCCGACCCGTAGCGGTTGACGTGGGCGATCGCCTCCTCGACCGAGTCGACGACGCCGACCGCCAGCACCAGCGCGAGGAACTCGGTGGCGAAGTCCTCCTCGGTGGCCGTGCCGTCGCCCGGCTCGCCGGCCAGCGCGGCGGCGCGCTCGTCGACGCGCAGCTCGACCCCGGCGGCGCGCAGCGCCGGCAGCGCGCGGGCCAGGAACTCGCCGGCCACCGACGCATGCACCAGCAGCGTCTCGGCCGCGTTGCAGACACCGGGCCGCTGGGTCTTGGCGTTGACGATGATCGCCAGCGCGTCGTCGAGGTCGGCCTGCTCGTCGACGTAGACGTGGCAGTTGCCCGAGGCGGCGTAGATGACCGGCACGGTTGCGACCGCCGACAGCGCCTTCTTCAGGCCCTCGCCGCCGCGCGGGATGATCAGGTCGACGGTCTCGTTCTGGGTCGCGAGCTCGGCCAGCTCCTCGCGGCCGCCGCCCGCGACCAGCGCCAGCGCGCCCTCGGGCAGCCCGGCGGCCTCGGCCGCCTCGCGGGCGACGCTCGCCAGCACCGCGTTGGAGTGCGCCGCGGAGGACGACCCACGCAGCAGCACCGCGTTGCCGGACTTCAGGCACAGGGCCGCGGCGTCGATGGTGACGTTCGGCCGCGCCTCGTAGACGACCGCGACGACGCCGAGCGGGACGCGCACGCGGCGGACGTCGAGCCCGTTGTAGAGCCGGCCGCCGTCGAGCACCTCCCCCACCGGGTCCGGCAGCGCGGCGATCGAGCGGGTGCCGGCGGCGATGCCGGCGATCCGGGCCGGCGTCAGCGTCAGCCGGTCGATCAGCGCGTCGGAGAGGCCCGACTCGCGGCCGGCCTCCAGATCGCGGCCGTTGGCCTCGAGGATCTCCGGCGTGCGCTCCAGCAGTGCGTCGGCGATCGCGAGCAGCGCGGCGTTCTTGGTCGTCGAGTCGACCTGGGCCAGGCGCCGCGACGCGGCCTTGGCGGCACGCGCGAGCTCGGTGACGGACGGGGTCGCGATGGCCATGGGCAAAGGGTACGGCAGGGCTCAGTCCAGGACGAAGTAGTCCCGGTGCACGGCCTCCTCGGTCGCGCGCGGCAGCACCTCGCGCACCTGGGCCGACTTCATGCCGACGACCTGGCGCAGCTCGTCGGCGGCGTAGTTGCAGATCCCCTTGCCGATCCGGATGCCGTCGGTGACGACCTCGACCGCGTCGCCGGCGTCGAAGCCGCCCTCGACCTCGGTGATCCCGACCGGCAGCAGCGAGGTCCCTCCCTCGCGCAGGGCACGCGCGGCGCCCCGGTCCACGCGCAGGCGCCCGTGTGACGGCTTGGCGTACTTGAGCCAGAGCTTGAACGATGACATCCCGAGCGGGCGCGGGAGGCAGCGCGTGCCGGCCGGCTCGCCGGCGGCCGCCCGCAGCAGCACGCCGGGTTCGAGCCCCGATCCGATGACGGCCTCCGAGCCCGCCGCGGTGGCCATCTCGGCGGCCACGACCTTGGAGCGCATCCCGCCCGAGCCGAGCGGCGAGACGGTGTGCCCGATCGACGTCCCGGCGTGCAGCGCCTCGAAGTCGCTGACCTCGGTGATCAGCTGCGCGGCCGGGTCGCGGCGCGGGTCGGCGGTGAAGACGCCGGGCTGATCGGTGAGGAGCACGAGCAGCCGCGCCTGCAACAGGACCGCCACCTGTGCGGCCAGGAAGTCGTTGTCGCCGAAGGAGATCTCGTCGGTCGTCGTCGTGTCGTTCTCGTTGATGACCGGGACCACCCGCCACGCGAGCAGCGCCTGCAGCGTGCGGCGCGCGTTGAGGTAGTGCGTGCGCGCGCTCATGTCGAAGAACGTCAGCAGCACCTGCGCGGTCTGGACGTCGCGCTCGCGCAGCAGCTCGTCATAGGTGCGGTACAGCCGGCCCTGGCCGACCGCCGAGGCCGCCTGCAGCTGGTCGATCTCGCGCGGCCGCACCGGCAACTCGAGCAGCTTCACCCCGCGCGCGATCGCCCCCGACGTGACGACCACGACGTCGGTCCCGGCCCGGTGCAGGGTGGCGATCTCCTCGCAGATCCGGGCGACCACGGACAGGCGCAGCTCACCCGAGTCCTCGGCGACGATGGACGACCCCAGCTTGACGACGACGCAGGGCATGCGGCCCGGAGCCTAGAGTCCCGGCGCGTGAGCAGCGCATCCTCCCCGCCCGAGGTGACCGCCCGCCACGCCGAGGGCGTCTTCGACGGCACCGCCGGCGCGTCGATCGCCTTCCAGTCCTGGCTGCCCGAGACCGAGCCGCGCGCGGTGGTCGTCATCGCCCACGGGGTCAGCGAGCACGGCGGCCGGTACCGCTACGTGGTGGAGACGCTGGTCCCGGCCGGCGACGCGGTCTACGCGATCGACCACCGCGGTCACGGGCGCTCGTCCGGCTCGAAGGCGCAGATCGACCGCATGGCGTACGTGGTGGCCGACCTGGACACGCTGATCGACCGCGCCCGCGGCGAGCATCCGGGGAT
>JAXDHL010000501.1:0-2919 GCA_034664525.1 Solirubrobacteraceae bacterium | reverse complement strand
GCCCGAGGAGGAGCGCGCGCTGCTGGTCGAGCGGGCCCGCCTGCTCGCGATCCCCGCCGCCGACGACGACGCCGACGCCGGGCGCGACTTCGTGCGCTTCACGCTGTGCGGCGACCGGTTCGCGATCGACGCCGAGCACGTCCTCGAAGCGCTCCCGCTCGGCGAGCCGACGCCGGTGCCCGGGACACCCGGCTTCCTCCTCGGCGTCGTCAATCACGGCGGGCGCGTGCTGCCGGTGCTGGACCTGCGGCGCCACCTCGTCCCGCACGGAGACATCGGCGCCGAGCTGACGCAGACGGTGGCGGTGGCCATCGAGGGCCTGACGTTCGGGATCGCCGCCGAGACCGTGGAGCAGACCACCCGCGAACGGGTCGAGGACCTCGACCGCGAGCTCGTGACGGTGCTGGACCTTGAGGCCCTGGCCGCGGACCCGCGGCTGCGGATCGACGACCAATGAAAGAAGCGCAATGCGCAACATGACCATCGGCCGGCGGATCGCCGCCGGATACGCCGTGGTGCTCGTGCTGTTGCTGGCGACGGCGATCTTCGCCATCCTCGCCCTGCGCGCCTCGCGCCAGGACTTCACGACGTCGGTCCGAACCCTCCAGGACCGGGCGTTGCGAGGCACGGAGTCGCTCCAGGGACTGGACGCCGCGTCGGTGGCCAATGCCGCGTACCTCCTCAACGGCCGGCCGACCACGGTCGACACGCTCAACGAGCGCTTCAAGGCCGCTCGCGTGGCGGGCGTCGAGTTGAAGAACTCGAGCACCACGCCGCCCCAGGTCCAGGGATGGTCGGACGTCGTCCGGCAGATGGACCAGTGGAACACCACGGTGCAGAACGGCATCCAGCTCAATCGCGGCGGCGACGTCGCCGGCGCGCTGAAGAACTACAACGACAACGTCACCCCGATCCGCTCGTCGATGCGCAACCTGACCGTCGACCTGGTCGCCGCCGAGCGCAAGCGCTCCGCGACCATCGCCGACAACGCGGGTCACTACGCGCTGCGCTCGATCTGGCTGCTCGTCGGCGTCGCGGCGGCCGCCCTGATCCTCGGCATCCTGATCGCCTGGGGGCTCGGCCGGGCCGTCACGCGCCACCTGCACGACGCCGTCGCCACGATCGCTTCGGCCTCGACCGGTATCCTCGCCGCGACCGCGCAGCAGGCCAGCGGGGCGGCGGAGGAGGAGACCGCGATCCATCAGACGACCGCGACCGCCGACGAGGTGCGCCAAACCGTGGCGCTGACGACCGAGAAGGCACGGCTGGTGGCCAAGGACGTCCGCGAGACGGCGGAGATCTCACGCGAAGGCCGCCGCGCCGTCGACGAGAGCGTGCGCGGCACGCAGGAGGCACGGGCGCGGATGGAGGCGCTCGCCGAGCGCATCCTCGCGCTCTCCGACCAGGCGCAGGCGATCGGCGAGATCGTGCGCACCGTCAACGGCCTCGCCGAGCAGTCCAACCTGCTGAGCGTCAACGCCGGCATCGAGGCCGCCAAGGCCGGGGAGGCGGGCCGGGGGTTCGCCGTCGTCGCCTCCGAGGTCAAGTCGCTGGCCGAGCAGTCGCGCCAGGCGACCTCGCAGATCCGCGACATCCTGAGCGACATCCAGGCCGCCACGCAGGCCGCCGTCATGGCCGCCGAGCAGGGCGTCAAGGCCAGCGAGGCGGGGGAGCTGATCACCACCGAGGCGGGCGAGGCGATCCGCCAGCTCGGCGACCGGCTCGCGCTCTCGGCCGACTCCGCGCAGCAGATCCTCGCGTCCTCGCAGCAGCAGATGACCGGCGTCGACCAGGTCGCGCTGGCGATGCAGAACATCCGCGAGGCCTCGTCGCAGAACATGGCCGCGACCCGGCAGGTCGAGCAGGCCGCGCGCGAGCTCGACAACCTCTCCAAGCGCCTGACGGAACTCGTCTCGCCGAACGGTCGCCGCGACCGGATCCTCGCGGGGGCGCATGCCGAGGCGTGATTCGGAGCTGATGGCGCGGTTGCTGGCGACCTTCGGCGTCGAGGCCGACGAGCACCTCGTCGCCCTGCGCCGCCACCTGCTGGAGTTGTCGGCCGAGCGCCCGGAGGCCGAGACGCGCGCGCTGGTCGAGGCCACGTTCCGCGACATGCACACGCTCAAGGGCGCCGCCCGCTCGGTCGGCCAGCGCGACGTCGAGCGGGTCTGCTCGAGCTGCGAGGCGCTGCTGAGCGTGCTCAAGCGCTCCGAGGCGCTGCCGGGCGCGGCGGTCATCGCGCTGCTCGAGGAGGCCGTGGGCGCGATCGGCGCCCTCCTGGAGGGCCGTGCGGGCACGCCCGTCCCAGCGGACCTGCTCCAGCGCCTGGACCGCGCCGTGATCGATCCGGGCGACGCCGCGCCGCAACCGGGAGCCGACCCCGAGTTGCTCCATGCGCCCGGCCCCGCGGTCGCCCCCAAGCCCGCCGCGACGATCCGGATGGCCACCGACGATCTCGACACGCTCCTTCAGCGAGGCGAGGAGCTGCTCTCGATCAAGCTGGCCGCAGACCTCTGGGTCTCCGGTGCCGAGGCGTTTCACGAGCAGGTCCGCCGCGCGCAGCGGGCCGACGACCCGCCGGCCGAGATGCGCGCCCTCGAGGCCAGCGCCCGAGCGATGGTGACCGGGCTGCGGCGCGACCGGCGCGCGATCGCCGGGGCGGTCGACGGTCTGCTCGAGCAGGCGCAGCGCGTGCGGATGATGCCCGCTTCGAGCGTCCTCGACCGGCTCCCCCTGATGGCCCGCGACCTGGCCCAGAGCCAGGACAAGCAGGTCGAGTTCGTCGCCGTCGGTGAGGAGCTGAGCGTGGACCGGCGGGTGCTGGAGGCGATCAAGGACCCGCTCATCCACATGGTCCGCAACGCCGTCGATCATGGGCTCGAGCTGCCCGCGGAGCGCGAAGCGGCCGGCAAGCCGCCC
>JAXDHL010000500.1:0-7505 GCA_034664525.1 Solirubrobacteraceae bacterium | reverse complement strand
TCACCCGCACGGTGCCGCTCTCCTTCAGCCGCTCGAGCTCGGCGATCACCTCGCCGTGGAAATCCGGGTGGTTGAAGCCCAGCACGATCAACTGCACAGGTCCGATCGTCATCGCGCTTCCTCTGGTCGTGGGCGGCGTCTGCGCCGATCGGGCCGGAAGCTAGGAGCGCCTGCGGGGCGCCGCATCCCCCGGATGGGATGAGGCGGAGCCGTGCGCGGCCGGGCGGAGCCGCGGGCCGCATGGTGACTCAGAAGACGGTGGCCCAGTCGTCCTTCATGCTGACGACGGTCCAGTCGTCGTGCTTGGCCCGCTCGAGCGCCCGTTCCGCACCGGCCGTGTAGGCGAACTCGCGCTCGGGATCGTCGTGCAGGACGAGCAGGTGCAGCGACGGCCGGGCGTCGTTGCGCGCGAACTCGAGCATCTCGACGTCGCCATTGGTGTTCCCGGCGGCCAGCAGCGGGCGCCGGCCGGTGCGGCTCCAGATGCGCACGGGCTTCTCAGGTCCGTCGTCGACGTACTCGGGCCGGGGCGTGTGGGTGATCGTGCCGCCGCGGCCGTCGCCCGCAAAGTCGAGCGCGCTGGTACTGCCGATCACCCGCTCCCGCGGGACGCCGTAGATCTCCTGCGTGATGGGTCGCATGAAGTCGCGCCCGCCGCCCGACACGATGTAGCTGGTGAACCCGTTCGCGGCGAGGTAGTCCAGCAGCTCGACCATCGGCGCGTAGGCGCACTGCAGGTAGTCGCGCCCGAGCGTCGGATGCCGGGTGCCGCGCAGGAAGGTCTCGGAGTCGGCTTCGAAGTCCTCGACGCTGACTCCCGCGTAGGCCTGGAGGATGCCGGCCAGCAGCGCCTTGACGTTGTGGTCGTCACCCGCGTAGTGCTCGGTCATGACCGCGCTGAGCCAGGCGTGGTCGTGCTCGCGCGCCGCCTTGAACGGCTGCTGGTCGCGCAGGAGCGGATCCGCCTCGGCCATCCCGGCCAGCCTGCGCAGGATGAAGTCGGCCTGGATCGGCAGCGGCTTCTCGCACCAAAGGGTGCCGTCGTTGTCGAACACCGCCACGCGCTCCTCGACCGGGACCGGCTCGCTCCCGCGCCGGCCGCACGTCCGCGCGACGAAGTCGACGATCGCGGCCTTGGCGGACCCGTCGGTCCACGTCATCATGGCCGTCTCGCTCATGGCATCCGCTCCTCGCGGTCGGAGGAGCCGCACGATCCCGGGTCACGGGTTCCGGCGCATCATGCGATGCGGATGAGCGCGCCCCGCGCCGAGGCCGGGAACGGTCCTGCCCGGCGCGCGCCCGACCTATGCGGCGCCGAAATGTTTCGAAGATGGTTTGATCGAGAGCTTGACCTTTCGTATCTTGGGTGGGTCAGCCGTCACCTGACACAGGGTCAAAACGTGACACCGGACTCCCCGCAATTGGATTTCGCGCGCCTGCTAGACGTGCGTCCCGACCTGGGCCGCGACCTCGACGCGCGCGCCTACGACGAGGCGCGCGCCTACCTCCGCTGCCGCAGGATCGAGGTGCCCCGGGGCACCCGCGGTCGTGCGAACCTGACGGCGGTCGAAGGCGTGCACGGCGCACCGCTCGGGTTCGCGGTCGAGCAGGGGATGCTGCTGCGCGAGGCGCGGCTCGCCGGCGCCACCGCGATGGAGGTGCTCGGTCCGGGCGACCTCGTGCTGATCGGCGAGGCCGACGAGGGCGCGCTACCGACCGAACTGGCCTTCCGCGCCGAGGTCGACAGCCGGGTGCTGATCCTCGACGACGTCATGCTCGCCGCCAGCACGCGCTGGCCGCGGCTCACGCGCCGGCTGCTCGAGGCGGCCGCGACCGAGATCGACCGCGTGACGCGCTGCCACGCGATCGCCCACCTCCCGCGCGCCGACGATCGCGTGCTGGCCATGCTGTGGGAGCTGGCGGGACGGTTCGGACGCGTCGCGACCGACGGCGTGCACGTCGGCGTCTCGGTCACGCACGCGACGCTCGGTCACCTGATCGGGGCGCGCCGGCCGACGGTGTCGCTCGCGCTGCTCAACCTGAGCGATCGGGGGCTGGTCGACGCGATCGGCCCGCGCGAGTGGCGCCTCGCCCACGGCTCGATCGACCAGATCGCCGCGCCGCGCGGCTGCGACGACATCGGCGACGCCGAGCAGGCCGCCTGACGCACGTCCGCTAGCGCGGCCGGCGCACGCACACGGCGGCGACGTCGTGCAGCTTGACCGTCACCCCGCCGACGTGCAGCCGGTCCGCGAAGCCCGTGTGGTCGAGCATGTCGGGATCCTCGTCGGCGATCCGCTCCGGGTCGGGGACGCCTCGGATGGCCTGCCCGCTCCGCAGCGTGATCTCGACCGGCAGCCGCGCCAGGCGCGCCTGCTCGCACAGCTCGCCGACCATCAGGAAGTACTGCTCGAACACCATCTCCATCTGGGCCGCTCCCCCTCCGTTCAAGGGTTTCCTCCTACCCCGGCGGCGGCTCCCTGATGCGGTCTCGGCGATGTGGGGCGGAGCCGTTCCGGTCACGCGAAGCGCTCCGGGGCGCCGAGCTCGCCCGCTCCTTTGCGTCGCCGATCCGACCGGGTTAGGGTCGCCCGATACCGAGGATCTCCGAATGCCGCGCCGGTCGTCGAGTCCCCGATTCCGGCGCTTGAGCCACGCCGACGCGTACCAGCTCGCGCGGGGCGGGTGGGCGGATCGGGCGGTGCGCTTCACCAGAATCGAGATCCGTGCCGGCCTGACGGCGCCGCGCGAGGCGCGTTGGGCCGTCGAGGCGCACCTGGACGACGCGCTCGGCGAGCGGGAGCTCAACGAGGTCCGGCTCATGACGAGCGAGCTCGTGACGAACGCGCTCCGGCACGGCGAGATCAGCGACGGGATCGTGCTCCACGTCGCCGTGTCGGATCGCCAGGTCCGGGTGGAGGTCCGCGACGACGGACCCGGCTTCGCCCCCAGCCCCGATCTGCAGCCCGGCGGTTACGGCCTGCGGCTGGTCGACGAGCTGGCGACGCGCTGGGGCGCGTCCGGCGACGACGGCACCTGCGTGTGGTTCGAGCTCGATCTTCCCGGCCCGTAGCCGGCGCTCCGCAGATGCTACGGATGGTCCCACGGGCCCGGCGCGTGCCCACCGTTGTGGCGAACTACGGAGGCGCGCGGCGCGCTCGGCCTGCAGGCTTCCCGCTCCCCCCGACCGCTGAGAGGAGACCCTCCTTGAGCAGATCGCTGCCCCTGAGCCGTCGTGTGCCGCGCACCGCCCGGACGCCGAAGTACGGCGCGGACGCCGTGACGACCTACCTGCACGAGTTACGCGTCCAGGCCGGCTGGACCGGACGCCGGCTCGCCCAGGCAGGAGCCGCGGCCGGCGACTCATCCGTCCGGGGCGTCCCGGGCCGGCCCGCGCCGCGCCGGGCGTCGCGGCCGTAGTACGGGTGGCGCAAGCAGGTCCACGGCGTCCGTAGTTCGCCGCGCCGCCGGACGGGATCGCTGCCGATGCGCCCGGCGGAGGCTCGGCATAGCGTTTCCCAACGCGAGATCGACGGGAGCTGCCATGGGGAACGGGACACTCTGCTGGATCTCATGCGGGCGCTGTGGCGTGGCGTATGAGACGACGCTCTCCCTGCGGCCGGACGGGCGCACGCGCTGCGAGTTCTGCGGTGCAACCGCCCAGGCCGGCGCGGTGGAGGCCCAGCCTGCGTCCAGACGCAGGGTCGTGTCCTCGGGGCTGCGGTCCCGGCCCGGCCACTGGGGCGGCTTCCAGCTCCACGCACCGGACGGCGACGCCGGTTAGGCCGCGGCGGGCAGCGCCCGCTCCAAGGCGCCGAAGTGCTCCTGCGCCGTGGCGTGCCACGCGGCGTGACGCTCGGCGAAGACCTGGTGCGCGCGCGAGCGGGGCCAGCGGGCGGGCAGCATCTCCTGCGGCAGGTCGGGGTCCAGGAACGGGAACTTGCGCCACACGTGCACGAGCTCGGTCTGCGCGCGGAACACCGCCTCCGGGGTCTTGGGCCGCAGCCGGCCGAAGCGGGTCACGAACTCGCGGTACCGCTCCGCGACGCCGTCGAGGTCCCACGCGTCGGCGATCACCTTCGACGGCTCGCCGATCGTCCCGAACTCCGCCCGGAACGACAGCAGCTCGGCGACCGAGGCGTCAGCCACGATCCGCTGGACCTCCGGCTCGCGGTCGACGTGCGGGCTGATCCAAAGCCCGTTGCCGAGCGAGCCGAAGCCGGCCCACGCCAGCTGCGAGCGGATCACGTGGCGGACGTCGCGCCGCTGCTCGGGGACGCGGACCACGACGAGCAGCCAGCGGCCGTCCCACGCTCGCGGCTCGCCGAAGCGGTAGATGCGGTCGGCGCCGCTGGCCAGCATCTCGCGCGTCTCGCCGGTCAGCTGCACGCGCGAGCGGCGCCCGTGGCGCTCCGTCTGCAGCCAGCCGCCGCTGACGCTGCGCGCGAGCGCCTGGCGGGCGGCGTGCGTCGTGTAGTCGAGGCGGTTGAGCGCGCTGATCAGCGTCTCCTGCCAGACCCCGTCGGGCGCCGGCAGCACGTACTCGCCGAGCACCGTGAGCAGCATCGAGCGGGCGGCCGGCGGTCCCACGGATCGGCGGCGCAACTGGTCGTTCACCGCGCTCAGGCTATCCCCGCCACCTGCGTCACGAAGCGCGTCACCGCGGCGAGCGTCGCCTCCGGCGCCTCGAGCGCGGGAGCGTGCCGGCAGGCGAGGTGCACGCGCTCGACCGGCCCGCGCACCGCCCGCTCGATCGCATCGAGCTGCGCCATCGAGCCGTACTGGTCGTCGACGCCCTGGATGAGCAGCAGCGGGCAGGTGATCCGCGGCAGGACATCCTCGAGGCTCCAGCCTCCGAACGCCGGATCCAGCCAGACGTCGTTCCAGCCGTGGAAGGCCGCGTCCGGATCGCGGTGGTGGCGGGCCATCCGCTCGCGCAGCCCGGCGGTCTCGTAGCCGGCCTTGACCGCGCGGATCTCGTCGAGCGCCAGCGGCTCGACGAACACGTGTGGCGCCATCGCCACGGCGGCGTGCACCGGATGCGCGGCGGCGTGGATGAGCGCGATCGACGCGCCGTCGCTGTGGCCGACGAGAATCGGCGCCGCGATGCCGGCGGCGTCCAGCAACCGCGGCAGGACGTCGAGCGCCTCCTCGTGCATGAACCGTGGCGTGCGCGGCCGTGGCGGCGGGTCCGACGCCCCGTGGCCGTAGCGCGAGAACGCGACGACCCGCGCGCCGGTCGCCTGCGCCAGCGCCGCCGGGAAGCCGCGCCACAGCCCGACCGAGCCGAGCCCCTCGTGGAGCAGGACGAGCGCCGGGGCCGCGTCCGTCCCGGGAAGGTCGAGCAGCTCGATCCGGCGACCGTCGAGCACGATCGCGGGGTCCCCGTCCATCGCCGATCAGGTTAGACAGGCTGTTGACGACCGTCAAGGCACTGGGTAGCATCGCCCGCGTTGACGCGCGCCGCAGCCGCGGCTTAGAGTCGGATCCCGACCGAGGGAGAGGAGCGCTTCGCGAGATGACCGTCGTGGCCACCGAACGGCTGAACGCCAGCCTGCTGCTCGATCGCAACCTGGACGCGGGCCGCGGCGGCAAGGCCGCGCTGATCGGCGAGGACGAGACCCTCACCTTCGACGACCTCGCGAGGCTCGTGGCGCGCACGGCGGGCTTGCTGGTCGAGCTCGGCGTCGACCGCGAGGACCGCGTCCTGCTGGTCCTCGACGACTCGCCGGTGTTCCACGCGGTCTTCCTGGGCGCGATCCGGATCGGGGCCGTGCCCGTCCCGGTCAACCCGATGGACCGGGCCGACAACTACGCGTACTACCTCGACGACAGCTACGCCCGCGTGCTGGTCGTGGAGGCGGCGCTGCTCGAGAAGCTGGAGCCGGTCATCGCCGAGCGGCCAGGCATCGAGGTGCTCGTCGCCAACGGCGCGGCCGCCGGCCACACGAGCTTCTCCGAGGCCGTGTCCGGCCAGCCCGACGAGCTCGCGCCCCCGGCCGGCACCCACCCGGATGACATGGCGTTCTGGCTCTACAGCTCGGGCTCCACCGGACGGCCGAAGGGCGTCGTGCACACCCAGCGCGACATCGGCGCGACGGTCGACACGTACGCGCGGCACGTGCTCGGCATCACCGAGGACGACGTCTGCTACTCGACCACGAAGCTCTTCCACGCGTACGGGCTCGGCAACGGGCTGTCGTTCCCGCTGTCGGCGGGCGCGACCGCCGTCCAGGTGACCGGGAGGGCGGGCCCGGATCGGATCCTCGAGACGATCCGGCGCACCCGCCCGTCGCTGTTCTTCTCGGTGCCGGCGCTGTACGCCGCGATGCTCAAGTCGCCGGTGGCGGCCACGGCGGACCTGTCGAGCGTGCGCGCCTGCGTGTCGGCTGCCGAGGCGCTGCCGGCCGCGGTGCAGGAGCGCTGGCTGGAGCTGACCGGCGTGCCGATCCTCGACGGCATCGGGTCGACCGAGCTGCTGCACATCTACTGCTCGAACACGCTCGAGGAGCTGCGCCCGGGGACGTCGGGACGGCCGGTGCCCGGCTACGAGCTGCGGATCGTCGACGAGGCCGGCCGCGAGCTGCCCGACGGCGAGCCGGGCGACCTGCTGGTCCGGGGCGAGAGCTGCGCCGCCTACTACTGGCACCAGCGCTCCAAGACGCGGCACTGCATGCGCGGCGACTGGTTCTTCACCGGCGACCGCTACGTCCGCACGGCGGACGGCCACTACGTCTACCAGGGCCGCGCCGACGACATGATCAAGGCCGGCGGCCTGTGGGTCTCGCCCGCCGACGTCGAGAGCTGCCTGGTCGGCCATCCCGCCGTCTCGGAGGCCGCCGTGATCGGCGTGCAGGTCGAGGACGTCAGCCGCATCAAGGCGTTCGTCATCTGCGCCGAGCCGCCGGACGACGCCGACGCGCTCGCCGACGAGCTGCGGGCCTGGTGCAAGGAGCGCCTGCGGCGCTACGAGTACCCGCACCTGGTCGCGTTCGTCGACGACTTCCCGCGCACGGCGACCGGCAAGATCCAGCGCTTCCGATTGCGCGAGGCCGAGGCCGCGAAGGCGCCTCAGGCCGTCTGAGGCGGATCGGCGAAGTCGTCGCGGACCGCTTCGAAGTACGTGTTGCACGCGCGGCAGCGCCACTGGCTGGTGATGATCTGACCGCCCCAGGGCGACACGAGCTCGACGTCGGACGAGTCGCAGAACGGGCAGCTCAGCAGCGCCGGCGGGCGTCCCATGCCGACCAGTCCGTGGGTTCGGTGAGCACGACGGCGCAGCCCTCGTCGGCCATCAGCTCCTCGAGCCAGTCGCGCACCTGCCGGCGGACCTCCGCCGGGCCGCCCGAGAGCATGCCGGCGGCGACGGCCTCCCGGTAGCCGGCGTCGTCATCGGGTCCCGGCCAGCGGGCCGCCTGCTCCCACGCCTCGCCGATCCGCCGCAGCAGGAGCTCGCGGTCCTCCCCGCCGGCGCGGCAGATCCGTCGCGCCCAGGCCTCGGCGTG
>JAXDHL010000499.1:0-6048 GCA_034664525.1 Solirubrobacteraceae bacterium | reverse complement strand
CAGCGAGCCCTCGTCGAGGGGCTGGGGCTCGATCACCACCCCCTCTTCCTCGAGCGTGCGCGAGTCGGCGGGCATCGATCCCGGCGTCGGCCCGCCCACGTCGGCGTGGTGGGCGCGCGAGGCCGCGAACCCGAGCCGGGCGTCGCCGTCAAGCACCGGGGTGACGACCGTGATGTCCGGCAGGTGGGTGCCACCGGCATAGGGATCGTTGAGGATCCAGGGCCGCTCGTCGCCGTCCTCGCGCGCGTCCACGACGGCCTGCACCGCCGCCGGCATCGCGCCGAGGTGGACCGGGATGTGCTCGGCCTGCATGACCATCGCGCCGGTCGGGTCGAACAGCGCGCACGAGCAGTCGCGCCGCTCCTTGATGTTGGCCGAGTGCGCCGCCTTGACCAGCACGGCGCCCATCTCCTCGCAGGCGGCGCGCAGCGCACCGCTCAGCACCCGCAGCGTCACTGCGTCCATGCGCGCACCGTCCCCGCGGCCTCGACCTCCGCCGCCCAGCCGGGCGGGATCACGAGCGTCGACTCCGGGAGCTCGACGATCGCCGGTCCTTCGAACGTCGCGCCGGGCTCGGGCTCGCCGCGCACGATCGCCGTCGCGCCCATCGTGGTCTCGCGACTCGAGCGCTCGACGCCGCGGCCCCGGCCGAGCGTCTCCGGGTCGATCTCCGGGCCGGGCTCGGCGGCGGTCACCCGGATCGTCACCAGCTCGACCGGCGTGTCCGCGTCGCGGTAGCCGTAGGCGCGCTCGTGCTCGGCCTCGAACGCCTCGCGCAGCGCTGCCGGGTCGGACTCGTCGTGCGTCACCGACAGCTCGAAGGCCTGGCCTGCGTAGCGCAGGTCGTAGGTCACGCGGGTGCGACCCCCGGCCCGCTCGGCGAGCTCGTCGACGGCTGCCGCGACCGCCTCGCGGGTCAGCTCGTCGCCGCGCAGCAGGACGCTGCGCTGGACGTCGCGGCGGCGTTCGGAGACCACGAGGCCGAGGGCGGCGAGCACGCCCGATGCGCGCGGGCACAGGATCGTCGTCATGCCCAGCTCCTCGGCGATCGCGGCGGCGTGCAGCGGCCCGGCGCCGCCGAACGGCAGCAGCGCGAGCTCGCGCGGGTCGACCCCGCGCTCGACGGTCATCACCCGCAGCGCGCGCACCATCTCGGCGTTGGCCACGTCGATGATCCCGCGCGCGCACGCCTCGCGGTCGAGCCCGACCTGCTCGCCCAGCGCGTCGACGGCCCGCTCGGCGGCCTCGAGGTCGAGCTCGATCGACCCGGCGAGCGGCGAGCCGGCGGCGAGGTGGCCGAGCACGAGGTTGGCGTCCGTCACGGTCGGCTCGGTGCCGCCGAAGCCGTAGCACGCCGGCCCGGGCCGGGCGCCCGCCGAGCGGGGGCCGACGCGCAGCGCGCCGCCCGCGTCCGCCCAGGCGACCGAGCCGCCGCCGGCGCCGACCGTGTGCAGGTCGAGCATCGGCAGCGCGATCGGGCGGTCGCCGACGCTGCGACCGCTCGCCTCGCGGACCGCGCCGTCGGAGATCACGCAGACGTCGCACGAGGTCCCGCCCATGTCGAAGCACAGCGCGCCGCGCTCGCCCGCCCCAAGCGCCGCCCAGGCCGCGCCCGCGGCGCCGCCGGCCGGCCCGGACAGCACGGTCGTCGCCGCATGCGACGCGGCGTCGCGGGCGTCCGCGAGTCCGCCGCTGGACTGCATGACGGACGGGCGCGGCAGGCCCGCCTCGCCGGCCCGCTCGACCAGCCGGCGCAGGTAGTCGGCCAGCAGGGGCGACAGCGCGGCGTCGACCTCGGTGGTCGCCGCCCGCTCGAACTCGCGGAAGGTGCCGACCGCCTCGTGGGACAGCGAGACGTGGACGCCGGGCAGCTCGCGCGCCAGCGCCTCGCCGAGCGCGCGCTCGTGCTCGGGGTGGCGGTAGCTGTGCAGCAGGCAGATCGCGACCGCCTCGGGCTCGAGCGCGCGCAGGCGCTGCAGGACCTCGGCGATCCCGTCGGCGGTGAGCTCGCGCAGCGGCCCGTCCGGCGTCATCCGCTCCGGCGCGCCGACGCGGCGCTCAGGCGGGACCAGCGGCGCCGGGTGGGCGGCGCACAGGCGGTACAGGTCGGCCCGGGCCTGGCGCCCGAGCTCGACCACATCGGTGAAGCCCTCGGTGGCGACGAGCGCCGTGCGCGCGCCGCGACCCTCCAGCAGCGCGTTGGTGGCGACCGTCGTGCCGTGCGCGAACGCCTCGACCCCGGAGGCGTCCGCGTCCGCGCGCTTCAGCGCCGCACGCACCGCGGCCAGGACGCCCTCGCTCTGGTCGTGCGGGGTCGTGGGCGCCTTGGCCGTGACCAGCCGGCCGCCGACCGCGAGGACGGCGTCCGTGAACGTTCCTCCGACGTCGACGCCCAGCAGCACCGCCGCCGCACGCTACCGGCCCGCTACGCCGCGATGAGCCGGCGCTCGCGCTCCTCCTGCTCGTGCAGGTGCTGGTGCGACGGGCAGTAGCCGTTGTGCGGCAGCGGCATGCGCTGGCACGGCTTGCCCTTGCGCGTCGTCGCCCGGCACTCGAGCCGGTTGCCCAGCAGGTCGAAGCCGGTCGCCGGCTGCGCGTTCAGCCACTCCGTGCAGAGCTGCAGATAGGTGGTGACGACCCGGCAGACCTTCGCCTGGGCCGCCATCGGGAAGAAGACGCGGATGTCGTTGAACAGCGAGCGCGCCGGCTTGGCGAAGTAGTGGCGGTCGGTGGCGAGCCGCAGCACCGCGGCCTCGCACGCCTTCAGGACGTGCTCGTGGTTGGACGACCCGTCGGGACACACCGGCTCGGCGATGATCTCGGCGGCGAGCTCCCGGTAGATGGCGCGGCTGAAGCGATACATCTCTCCCTGGCTTCCCTCTCGCTTGACGATTTGACGTCCGACGGAATGCCCCCACGACGTTCCATCGGACATGCGGACGACGTCCTTGACCCTCAGAACGTCCCGTTTGTTGATCCTGCATGAAGCCGCCGTCGTGGCGACTCAGGACCAGGAAACGAGCTCGGGCTGGAAAACTTGCGCGTTCATCAGAGAATGTCGTCCGTCCAGTCGGCCGTCGGACGACGGGTACTCCGCGCGGGCGTGTCCGCCGCGCGTCTCCTCGCGGTGCAGCGCGCTGGCGGCCACCAGCCGGGCGAGCGGGTGCGGATCGCGTTCGAGCTCGCGCAGATCCTCGGCGGTCCGCTCGAGGCCGGCGAGCCGCCACATCGCCTCACGCGTCGCGGCCGACGGCGCCTCGGGGGCCGCGCCGGCGGGTGCCCCGGCGCCCGCCGGCGGCTCGGTCTCGTCGAGCCCGGCCAGCGCGGCGCGGCGGCCGAAGACGAAGCACTCGCTGAGCGAGTTGGAGGCGAGCCGGTTGGCGCCGTGCAGCCCGGTGCAGGCAACCTCGCCGACGGCGTACAGGCCGGGGACGCCGGTGCGGGCGTCGAGATCGGTGGCGACGCCGCCCATCACGTAATGGCTCGCGGGGGCGACGGGCACGAGCTCGGTTGCCGGATCCAGTCCGCCCGAGCGCAGCGCCGACACGATGTTGGGGAACTTCGCCGGATCGATCGCGCGCATGTCCAGCCCGACGCTCGCGAGCCCGCGCTCGCGCATCAGCTTGAAGATCGCGCGGGCAACCGCGTCGCGCGGGGCGAGCTCGTCCACGAAGCGCTCGCCCTCCGGGTCGTGCAGCGTCGCCCCCTCACCGCGCACGGCCTCGCTGATCAGGAAGCCCTCGCGGCCGGGAACCCCGGTGACCGCGGTCGGGTGGAACTGGACGAACTCGAGGTCGGCGAGCGCGGCGCCGGCGGCGCGGGCCAGCAGCAGCCCGGACCCCCAGGACCCGGGCGGGTTCGTCGTGCGCGACCACAGCGCGGCGCCGCCGCCGCTCGACAGCACGACGGCGCGGGCGCGCAGCTGCGTCCCGTCATCGAGGTGCGCACCGGTCACCCGGCCGTCGTGGACGAGCAGCGCGTCGACGCGCCGGCCCTCGCGGACCGCGATGCGCGGGTCGGCCACCACGCGGGCGCTGAGCGTGCGCAGGATCCGCCGGCCGGTCGCGCTGCCGCCGGCGTGGACGACGCGGCGGACGGTGTGGCCGCCCTCGAGGCCGAGCTCGACGTGGCCGTGGCGGTCGGCGTCGAAGCGCACGCCGAGGCCGACGAGGTCGTTGAAGCGCGCCGGCGCCTCGGCGCACAGCGTCTCGGCGGCGCTCCGGCGCACCAGCCCGCGGCCGGCCGCCAGGGTGTCCTCCAGGTGCTGGGCGGCGGAGTCCTCGACCGCGAGCGCCGCGGCCAGCCCGCCCTGGGCCCAGTAGGACGCGGTCTGCGCCAGCGGCAGGGCGCTGACGAGCGTCACGCGGGCGCCCTCGGCGGCGGCGGTCAGTGCCGTGAACAGCCCGGCGGCTCCGGCCCCGACGACGAGGAGATCGGCGTCAGGCGCCATGTGGCCGTACGGTATCGG
Organism: Solirubrobacteraceae bacterium; assembly: GCA_034664525.1. Lineage (GTDB taxonomy): Bacteria > Actinomycetota > Thermoleophilia > Solirubrobacterales > Solirubrobacteraceae > DATLGB01. The sequence continues at coordinate 1,580 of JAXDHL010000499.1, read as the reverse complement.
CGTGGCTGCGCCGATCTGGTTCCACCATCCCGCGTCGCTGGCGCACGACGTCCCCAACCATCCCGAGCGCCCGGCCCGGCTGATCGGGCTCGAGCGCGCGATGGACGCCAACGACTGGTTCGGCTGGGAACGGGTCCTGTCCCCGGCCGCGTCGCGCGAGCAGCTCGAACGCGTGCATCCGGGGTCGCACATCGACCTGATCGAGGGGCTGTGCGCGGCCGGCGGCGGGCGCATCGACATGGACACCACGGCGGTGCCCGCGACCTACGAGGCCGCGTTGCGCGCGGCCGGCGGCGCGATCGCGCTGGTCGACGCGCTGCTCGGCGGCGACGCGCCGGCCGGCTTCGCCGCGCACCGCCCGCCCGGCCACCACGCCGAGCCGGCGCGGGCGATGGGCTTCTGCTTCTTCAACAGCGTCGCGGTCGCGGCCGCGCACGCGCGCGCCGTGCACGGCGTCGAGCGGGTGCTGATCTTCGACTGGGACGTCCACCACGGCAACGGGACCGAGGCGATCTTCTACGACTCCCCGGCGGTGCTGTTCGCGTCGGTGCACCAGTCGCCGCTGTATCCCGGGACGGGCCACGCGCGCGACACGGGCTCCGGCGCGGGCACCGGCTTCACGGTCAACCTGCCGGTCCCGCCGGGCACGGGCGACGAGGCGTACCGCTCGCTGGTCGAGCACGTCGTCGTCCCGCTCGCCCGTGCCTACGCGCCCGGGCTCGTGCTCGTGTCCGCCGGCTTCGACGCCCACCACCTGGACCCGCTCGCCTCCTGCCGGGTGAGCGAGGACGGCTTCGCGGCCATGACCGCCTCACTGCGGCGGGTCTGCGCGGAGCTCGGGATCCCGATGGGCCTGGTGCTCGAGGGCGGCTACTCGGTGGAGGCGCTCGCCGACTCCGTCTGCCGGCTGGTGCCGGTGCTCGGCGCGCTGCAGGTCCCGACGCCGGAGGACGTGCCGCGGCACGAGCTCGCCGACGCCGCCTGGCGCCGCCTCGAGCCCGCGTGGGGCGCTACTTCGGCTTGACCTGCTTGGCGTAGGCGCCCGGCGCGGTGCCCTGGGCGGCCTGCGCCGCGGCCTGCGCCTCCTTGTCGGTCCCGTACTGGCCGGAGAAGACGACGTAATAGCCGGCGCGCAGCGACGAGTAGTCGTCGGAGTGCAGGACGCCGAGGTTCTGCGCGCCGGCGCCCTGGAGCTGCGTCGCCTTGGTCTCGGCCTCCTTGCGGGAGCCGGCGGACCACAGGATCACCGTGTAGGCGGTCTTGCCGGCCGGCCAGCCGGCGACCGTGCCGGCGGCGGGCGCGGCCGGGGTCGCCGATGCGCCCGGGGCCGGCGTGGGCGCGGGCGTGGCCGCGGCGGACGGGGCGGGCGCCGGCGTCGTCGCGGGCGGCGCGGTGGTGGCCTGCGGCGTCGGCTCGCCGGCCGGCGCCGCAGGGGTCGCGGTCGCGGCGGGCGTCTGGGCGACCTGGTCGGCGTTGTCGGAGAGCTGGATGAAGGCGACGATGAGCGCGACGGCGGCGACCGCGAGGACGGCCCCCACGATCACGATCGGCGTCTTCCAGCCGCGCGCGCCGGAGACCTC
>JAXDHL010000498.1:0-21411 GCA_034664525.1 Solirubrobacteraceae bacterium | reverse complement strand
GCGAGCGGTAGAACGCGCGCCGGGTGACCTTCGGGCCGTCGAAGTCGAGCTCGACGGTGACGGCGAGCCGCTCCTCGCCCGGGCGCAGGGAGCAGGCGCCGTTGGACAGCGCCTCCGGCAGCATCGGTTCGACTGCGCCGGGGACGTAGACGCTGGTGGCGCGCCGGTGCGCCTCGCGGTCGACCGGCGACCCCGGCGGGACATGGGCGGCGACGTCGGCGATGTGGACCCAGACCCGTGCCGTGCCGCCGGGCCGGCGCTCGGCGGAGATCGCGTCGTCGAAGTCGCGCGCGGTCGGTGGGTCGATCGTCAACGTCGGCAGCGTCGTGAGGTCGCGACGGCCGGGATCCTCGGCGCCGGACGGATTGGCCGCCGCCTCGCGCGCGAAGCGCTCGACGTCGGGCGGGAAGCGCCGGCGCAGCCCGCGCTCGAGCATCAGTGCCTCGATGACGTCACGGGCGACGTCGGGGCGCCCGATGCGCTTGATCACCTTCCCGTGCCCGGCCCGCGGGCCGCTCGGCGCCACCAGGACGAGGTCGCCGACGTGGTTGCGGCGGTCGCGGTCGACGTTGATCCGGCGGCCGGTCCGCTCGAAGAACGGGGTGACGGTGAGGTAGCGCCCGCGCTTCTCCAGCACGCCGACGACCGGCGCCGCGCCGCCCTGCGGCCGGCTCACTTGCCCGCGAGGACGGCGAGCGCCCGGTCCAGCGCCTCGTCGCGCGCGGTCTTCGGGTCGTCGGTGACGCGGACGTCCGGCGTGATCCCGCCCGGCTTGCCGGCGTGGGGCCCGAGGTTGCGGCCCTTCGGCGTGAAGTACTGACCGACGGTGATGTCGAGCGCGCCGCCGTTGGTGAGCCCCTCGATCTCCTGGAAGACGCCCTTCCCGAACGTGCGGGTGCCGACGACCGTCGCCCGCGCGCGGTCCTGCAGTGCGCCGGTGACGATCTCCGACGCGGACGCGGTCCCGCGGTTGACGAGCACGACGACCGGCACGTTCGCGGCGATCGCGTCGCCGGAGGCCGCGTAGGTCTTCTCGGCTCGCGCGCGCCCGCGCGTGGTCACGACGGTGCCGTCGCGCAGGAACACCGATGCGACCAGCACGCCCTCCTGCAGCAGCCCGCCGCCGTTGTCGCGCAGGTCGAGCACGATCCCCTTGGCGCCCGCCTTGAGCGCCTTGCGCACGTTGGCGCCGACCGCGCCGTGGGCGCCGCTCGTGAACTGCGCCAGCGAGACGTAGCCGTACTTCGTCCCGTTGCGGGTCGCGATGCGCTCCTGGGAGACCGGGACGGAGACGCTGTCGCGCTGCACGGTCTTGTCGAAGCGCCGGCCGCCGCGGAGGATCGTCAGGCGCACCGACGTTCCGGCCGGGCCCTTGATCAGGTCGGTCGAGCGGTCGGACTTCACGCCCTTGAGCGACTTCCCGCCCACCCCCACGACCTCGTCGCCCTTGCGTAGTCCGGCCTTGCGGGCTGGGCCGCCGTCGAAGACGGTCACGACCCGCAGCCCGGCGGGGATCTGCTCGACGTTGAGGCCGACACCCTCGAACTCGCCGTTCGTGGACTCCTCGAAGGCGTGGTACTGGCTCGGGTCGATGTAGTGGCTGAAGCGATCCTTCAGCGACGCGACCGCCGCCGTCAGCGAGTCGTTGAGCAGCTTCTTGCGGTCGATCTTGCGGTAGTAGTCGGCGGCGATCTTGTCGACCGCCTCCTCGTAGACGCGCCCGTCGGAGTCGCTGACCAGCGCGTTGCGGGCGAAGCTCGGCAGCAGCCCCGGGTGGCCGCCCAGGAAGACGCCCACGAGCAGCGCGAGGACCACCAGTACGGCAACGATCGGCGTCAGGAGGCGGCGGACCACCGCATCGAGGGTAGCCGCGGCGCCAGGAGCGGCGCGCCGTTGCACTACCCTGCGGCGTCCTCCCCCGGCGGGTTTTCGACATGGGCGATCCCAGCGGCTTCCTCGACATCCACCGCGTTCCGATGCCGGAGCGCGACCCGCGCGAGCGCGTGCGCGACCACAACGAGATCTTCGGGGTCCTGCCCGACCAGCAGCTCAAGGACCAGGGTGCCCGCTGCATGGACTGCGGCGTTCCGTTCTGCCACGACGGCTGCCCGCTCGGGAACCTGATCCCGGACTGGAACGACCTCGTCTACCACGGCCGCTGGCGCGAGGCGATCGACCAGCTCCACGCGACCAACAACTTCCCCGAGTTCACGGGCCTGATCTGCCCGGCGCCGTGCGAGTCCGCCTGCGTGCTGGCGATCGAGGGGCTCGACAACGCGGTGATGATCAAGCAAATCGAGTACGCGATCGTGCACCGCGCGTGGGAGGAGGGCTGGATCCGGCCGATCGTGCCCGAGCAGCGCTCGGGCCGCCGCGTCGCGGTCGTCGGCTCCGGGCCGGCCGGGCTTGCCGTCGCCCAGCAGCTCAATCACGCCGGGCACGCCGTGGTCGTGTTCGAGCGCGACGAGGGCCCGGGCGGCCTGCTGCGCTTCGGGGTGCCCGACGCGAAGCTCGAGAAGTGGATGATCGACCGTCGCGTCGACGTCCTGGCCGCCGAGGAGATCGAGTTCCGCTACGGCGTCGACGTCGGCCGGGACCTGCCGGTCGACCGGCTCAAGGCCGACTTCGACGCCGTGATCGTCGCCACGGGCTCACGCGTGGCACGCGACGCCGGCGTCGCGGGCGAGGACCTCGACGGCGTCCGCTACGCGATGGACTATCTGTACCAGCGCAACCGCTGGGTCGCCCGCCAGGAGGGCCGCCCGTCGCGCGACGTCGCGCCGGAGGAGGTGATCTGCGCTGCCGGGAAGCACGTCGCCGTGATCGGCGGCGGCGACACCGGGATGGACTGCCTGTCGTCCGCGAACCGCGAGGGCGCGGCGTCCGTCGTCATGTACGACGTCTATCCCGAGCTGCCCGAGACCGGCCGCTACGCGGACGCGCCGTGGCCGGACCACCCGCGGCGGACCGCCACGACGTACGCCCTCGACGAGGGCGGCGAGCGGCGCTTCGGGCACCAGATCCTGCGGATCGTGGGCCGGGACGGGCGGGTCGTCGCGGTCGAGGGCCGCGAGGTCACCGGCACCTCGTCGCGCGACCTGGCCGCCGTGATCGGCTCCGAGTTCACCAACCCGGCCGACCTGGTGCTGGTGGCGATCGGCTTCACCCACCCGGAGCACGAGGGCCTCGTGGCGGGCCTCGGCGTCGAGCTCGACGCGCGCGGCAACGTGAAGGCTGGCGCGTCGTTCGCGACCTCCGTCGACGGCGTCTTCGCCTGCGGCGATGCCCGCCGCGGGCAGTCGCTCGTCGTCACGGCGATCGCCGAGGGGCGCCGCTGCGCCCGCGCGGTCGACCGCTGGCTGGCAGGCGCGCCGGCCGCGGCGGGTGCCGCGGCCTGACGCGCCGGGGGCCGGTTCAGCCGAGCGCGATCGGGTGCGAATGGCGGCGGCGCACGCCGGCGGCCCCGGCGAGCGCCAGCAGCAGCGCGACCGAGATCGCGGCGCCGATGCCGGCGTCGCCCCAGTCGAACCCGCTCGTCGCCGGCGACGAGACGACGACCGGCGCCGGATGCGAGGCGCTGACGGGCGACTGCTGGTCGGGCGCGGACACGTCGGTGCCCGGCACGCCCCGGGACTGGGCGAGCGAGGCGCGGAGCGAGCCGTCGCGGGCGGGTGCGGCGACCGCCGCGACCGGGAGCATCAGGACGGCGACGGCGAGGACGGCGAAGACGAGGCGCTTCATTTCCTGCTCCTTGCGGTTGGGGAACTCGATGGCGCCACGCTACGCCCGGCCCGCAGCCTCCGGAACCGGGCGACCGGGCGTCTTTGCCGCCGTGCTGGCACGGCACCGCGGCGCCGGGTTCGCCCGCTTGACTCGGGTCCCGATCTGCGGGGGAATAGCGGCACGTACGCGCGCGATCAGGAGGCCAGATGGACGACGTGCTGCAGGTCCGGCGGCTGCGCAGGAGCTTCGACGCCGACGGCGCCCGGGTGCGCGCCCTGCGTGGTGTCGACCTGACGGTCGCCCGCGGCGAGTTCGTCGCCGTGATGGGCCCGTCGGGCTGCGGGAAGTCGACGCTGCTGAACCTCGTCGCCGGGCTCGACACGCCGTCGGACGGGACGGTCGTCGTTGCCGGCGAGCCGCTGGCCGGGATGGACGAGAACGCCCGCGCGCGCATGCGCCGGCGGCATATCGGCTTCGTGTTCCAGTTCTTCCACCTGCTCGACGGGATGACCGCGCTCGAGAACGTCTCGCTGGCGTCGGCGGTCTCCGGGCTCTCGCTGCGCGACGCCGAGGCGCGGGCGACCGATCTGCTCGACCTGCTCGGCCTCGCCGACAAGGCGGGCCAGCTGCCCGGCGGCCTGTCGGGCGGCCAGCGGCAGCGGCTGGCGATCGCCCGCGCGCTCGCCAACGAGCCGACCCTGCTGCTCGCCGACGAGCCGACCGGCGCGCTGGACTCCGCCGGCGGTGAGGAGGTGCTCGAGCTGTTTCGCCGCCTGCACGCCGGTGGCCAGACGCTGCTGCTGGTGACGCACGACCCGGACGTGGGCCGCCGCGCGGACCGCGTCGTGCACCTGCGCGACGGTCGCGTGCGGGTGGCCGGCGAGCCGGCCGTCGCCGGCCCGCGGGCGGACTGAGATGCCCGGCGGCCGGTTGCTGCGGCGCGGGCTGGCCCGCATGGTCGTGCTCACCGGGCTCGCCGCGCTGGTCGCCGGCGCCTTCGCCGCGGTCATCCTCGCGCTCGGCCGGCCGCCGACCCGCGCCGAGTGGGGTGTGCTCGGCCTGTCGGCCGCGGCCGCGGCGGGCTGCGCGCTGCTGTGGGTCCCGCTACGCGGGCGGCTGGCCGCGCGCCTGGAGGGCGACGGCGAGGACGACGCCCTGGGCGCGCTCGGCGGGCGCCTCACGCGCGCGCTGCCGCTCGACGAGCTGCTGCTGCAGGTCGCCGAGACGCTCCGGCGCGCGCTCCCGGTCGATGCCGCCGAGGTCTGGACCGGCCCCGACGGCGTGCTCGAGCGGCACGCGTCCGACCCCGACCGGGGCGCGGCGACGCTCGTGCTCGACCCGGCCGAGCAGGCGATGGTGGCTCGCGCGGGCGTGTTCGGGCCGGGGCGGGCCGCGGTCTGGCTGCCGGCGCTGGTCGACGGCCGCGCCGGCGCCGCGCTGCGGGTGGCCCCGGTCACGAGTGCCGGCCAGGTGCTCGGGCTGCTCGTCGTCGAGCGGGCGGCCGCCGAGCCGTTCGGCGCCGCCGACGACCGTGTGCTGGCCGACCTCGCGCGCCAGCTCGGCCTGACGCTGCGAAACGTGCACCTGGACTCCGCGCTGCAGGCGACGCTCGACGAGCTGCGCCGGCAGGCGGAGGAGCTGCGCGCCTCGCGCGCCCGGGTCGTGCACGCGGCCGACGCCGAGCGGCGACGGATCGAGCGCGACCTGCACGACGGCGCGCAGCAGCACCTGGTCGGGCTGGCGGTCCACGTACGCCTGGCGCGCGAGCTGGCCGACGCCGATCCGGCCGGGGCGAAGGCGCTGCTGGCCGACATCGGCCGCGAGGCCGACGAGGCGATCGCCCGGCTGCGCGAGCTCGCCCACGGCATCTATCCCCCGCTGCTGCTCGACCGCGGCCTCGAGGAGGCGCTGCGGGCCGCGGCGCGGCGCAGCGGCGTGCGGACCCGGGTCGAGGCGGCGGGACTGCGCCGCCACCCGCCGCAGGTCGAGGCGACGGTCTACTTCTGCTGCCTGGAGGCGCTGCAGAATGTCGCCAAGCATGCGGGAGACGGCGCGCGCACGGCGATCCGCGTCTGGGAGGACTCGGCCGGCCTGCGCTTCGAGGTCGCCGACGACGGCGCGGGCTTCGACCCCACCGCCGCCCCGGGCGGGGCCGGGCTGACGAACATGCGCGACCGCCTGGGCGCGATCGGCGGCCGGCTGGCGATCAGCGCGGAGCGCGGGCGCGGCACCGCGGTCTCCGGCGTGCTCCCGGTCGGGCGCGATCAGCCCTGACGCTCGGCCAGGTAGACCAGGACCGCCTTGACGCGCTTGTGCACGGCGGTCTCGAAGCCCAGCCCGAGCTTGAGGAAGATCGCGTGGATCACCTTCTCCACCGAGCGCTCGGCCAGCACCAGGTCGGCGGCGATCGCCGCGTTGTTATGGCCCTCGGCCATCGCGGCGAGGACGTCGTGCTCGCGCGGGGTCAGCTCGTCGAGCGGCGACGGTCCGGCCGTGCGCGCGGCGACGAGCGCCTCGACGACCCGCTGGTCGATCACCGACCCGCCGGCCGCGACGGTCCGGATCGCGTCCGAGAGCTGGTCGAGGTCGTGGATGCGCTCCTTGAGCAGGTAGCCGCGGCGGTCGGCGCCGTGCTCGAGCAGCGCGAGCGCGTACGCGGGCTCGGCGTACTGGCTGAGCACGAGCACGCCGGTGGCGGGCTGCGTCTCGCGCAGCCGCCGGGCGGCCTGGATCCCCTCGTCGCGGTTCGACGGCGGCATGCGGATGTCGGTCACCACGACGTCGGGCCGCTCGGCCTCGGCCGCCGCCAGCAGGCTCGCGAGGTCCTCGCAGGCGGCGGCGACCTCGAGGTCCGGGCGGGTCTCGAGCAGCCGCCGGACACCCTCGCGGACGAGGTAGCTGTCCTCGGCGAGCACGAGCCGGATCGGGGTCATTCGGCGTGCAGGACGAGGGCCGGGCGGGTGCGGGCGGCGCTCATCGCAGGCACCGCGGCGACGAGGTTGGCGACCAGCAGCGCGGCGGGGACGACCAGCAGCATCGCCGCGAGCGGCGTGGCCGCCTCCGGCACGACGCCGAGGTGGTCGGCGAACACCGTCCAGAGGAGCCGTCCGGCGCCGATCCCGAGCGGGAGGCCCACGAGCAGCCCGGCGAGCGCGATCGTGGTCGCCTGCGTCGCGACCGTGCGCACGACCTGCGGCCGCGTGAAGCCGAGCGTCATCAGCACCGCGATGTCGCGGCGGCGGGTCCGGACCGAGGTCAGCAGCGCGTGGGCGAGCGCGGCGGCCGCCGCGACGGCGAACACGGCGGTGATCAGCCCGGGCATCCCGCCCACGCCGCCGAAGCTGGTGACGTCGGCCGGGATGACGGCCGAGCTCGGACCGTCCGTACGCACTTGCAACCGGGCGAGCACGGCCGCCCGGCCGGCCCCCGGGCGGACCCGGATCCAGGCCGCGTTCGCCTCCTGGCCGGGCTGGAGCCGGTGCAGCGCCCGGAAGCGCATGATCGCGCCGTCGCCGAGCTTGCCCCACTTCGTGGCCGGGACCACGACCAGTCCGACCACCCGCAGCCGGGCGGTCCTCGTCCCCACGTGGACCGCGACGCTGTCCCCCCCGCGCCGGTGCAGGCGGGCGGCGAACCGGCTCCCGAGGGCGATCTCGCCCGCCGCCCGGGGCGGGCGGCCCGCCAGCACCGTCGGGCGGAACGTGCCGCTGACGTCGTCCTCGGCGATCACGCCGGTCGTGCGGCCGTCGACCCCGATCGGGCCGAGCGCCCCGGTGGCGATGCTCGCGACCCCCGGGTCGCGTACGAGCTCGGCGACCAGCGACGGCGCGAGCGGCGGGCCGCCGCCCGAGGCCTCGAAGTCCCAGGTCTGCCCGTACTGGGGCGGCGTGTGCAGCAGATGGTGGAGGCTGGCGGCGAAGACCAGCGAGGTCGCGCTCACGGCGACCGCGAGGACGGCGGCGGCCAGTGTGCTGCGCACCGGGACGGGTGCGCCGCCGCCCCGTCCGACGAGGGCCATCCGCACCCCGGTCCACACCGGAGGACTCAGGCGGGCGCGCGCGAGCGCCGCCGGCAGGACGCCCGGTGCGCGGGCGGGCGCGGCGGCCGGGCGGCGGCGCAACATCCACGCGCCGGCGGCGGTCGCCATCGCCAGGACCACGATCAGGACGGCCGCCGCTCCCGGCAGGATGATGCCGGCGTCGAACACGAGGCCGGGATTGGGCTCCAGCTCGCGCGCCCAGCCGAAGGGCGTCGCCGCCGACAGCGCGTAGGCGATGCCCGCCGCGAGCACCGCGGCGGGCACGGCGATCACCGCCGCGCGTGCGGCCGCCAGCCCGAGCAGCTGCCGCCGGCTCATCCCGAGCGCGCGCAGCGTGTCCTGGCCGGCGCTGTCCACGACGGCCTGGCGCGCGAGCGCCTGCCCGATCAGCAGCAGGCCGGCGACCCCGCCGAGGACGGCCAGCAGTCGCAGCGCCTGTGCGAGCAGCGAGATCGAGCGCGGGACCTCGACCCGGCTGCCGCTGGACTCGAAGTACCCGTACGGGCGCTTGCCGGCGATCGCCTGGACGCCGTCCGCGAACGGCTTCAGGTCGGCGGGGCCGCGCTTGAGGGTCGTCTCCATCTCGCGCACGAAGGCGCCGAGCCCGTGACCGCCGTGGGCGCGGTAGAACGCCGCCGCCAGGTGCACCTGGCCGCCGTCGACGCTCGGCCTCGCGCTGGCGGACACGCCGACGATCCGTACCGTGGCCAGCGGGCCGACGTGCGCGGTGCGCGGGTCGAGGTCCACCCAGATCTCGTCCGTGTGATGGACCAGCTGATCGTGGCTGACCAACCGCACGAGCAGCCGGTCGCCGACGTCGAGCCCGAGCGTCGCCGCCGCCCCCGAGTCCACGAGTGCCTCGTCGGGCCGGCCCGGAATCGGCACGCGCCCGCGCAGGAGCTTGGGCGCGTCGATCGTGTCCCGCGGGCGCCCGTCGGTGGGAACGATGAACTCGACCGAGTTCGGCCCGGCCGGGTAGACCGGCCGGCCGCGCCGGTTCGTGGCGATCACGGCCAGCAGCGCGCTGAACTCGGCGTGACGGACCTGCGGCAGCCGCGCGACCCGCCGCAGGTCGAGGGTGTCGTCGCCGAACGCGAAGCCGGGGTCGACGTAGGCGTCCGCGGCGTTGGACGCGAGGCGGTAGCGGTGGTGCGCGGTCGCCGTCCGCTGCCCGGCTGCCGCGAGCGCGATCACGAGGCCGCCGGCGACGGCCGCGGCGACCGCCAGCGCCGCCCACGCCCGTCCCCGGGTCCGGAGCTCGGCCCGGAACCGGATCCAGGCGGCCGTCACAGTCCCCCATCGTCGTCTGATCCGGGGGCCGCAGTCAACCGTCTAGGCTCGCGCCGATGCAGGTCGACGTCGCCCTCGAGGAGCGCTACTGGTACCCCGACGACGGCGGGCAGGTGTGGGTCGCCGGCTACCAGCCCGTCGACGCCGAGGGGCGCTTCGCCGGCCGCGACGCGCCCGAGGTCGCCGGCCGTGGCCTGCTCACCGCGGGCGTGGCGGGTGCCGCCCAGCACCACGACGAGGCGTTGCAGGGCGAGGACCTGCAGCCCGGCGTGGCGCTGACGCTGCGCCGCGACCCGGGCAACCCGCACGACCCGCACGCGATCGCCGTCCACTCGCCCGCCGGTGCGCAGCTCGGCTGGGTCCCGCGCGAGATCGCCGCCGAGCTTGCGCCGGGCCTCGACGCCGGCGAGCCGTGGAGCGCGGTCCTGCTGCGCGAGCGCCGCGCCTCCCCGCGCGACCCGCGCACGGGCGTGACGATGCTGCTGGCGCCCGCTACCGCGATCGAGCTCCGCGTCCGCGGCTGATCAGACCCGCAGGAAGCGCCGCAGCGAGAGCCCGGAGCCGGCCGCGCTGACCGCGATCGACGCGCCGATCAGCAGGACGACGAGCAGGCCGAAGTTGATCGTGTTCGGCGCCGAGATGAGCGCGAAATCCTTCGCGAGCGGGTCCACCAGCGCGATCTTGACGATCGTCAGGACCAGGATCGCCAGCAGGCCGCCGAGCGCGCCGACGATCACGCCCTCCAGCACGAACGGCCAGCGGATGAACCAGTCCGTGGCGCCGACCAGCTTCATGACCTCGACCTCACGCCGGCGCGCATACAGCGACAGCCGGATCGTGTTGGCGATCAGCAGGATCGATGCCAGGGCGAGCAGGACCGCCAGGCCGGCCGTCGCGTACTTCACGACGCGCGTGGCGGTGAGGATCTTCTGGGTGTCCTCCTCGCGGTTGCGGACCTCGTCGATCGACTTGTCGATCGGGACGCGGCCACCGGAGGGAGCGAGCGGGGACAGCGCGTTGCGGACGGCCGTGATGTCGTCGGGGCGGTCCGGCGTGATCCGGAAGGTGTCCGGCAGCGGGTTGGAGCCCAGCAGCTGGTAGGCCTCCGGGTTGCGCTTCTTCTGCTCCCGGTAGGCCTGCTGCTTGGAGACGAACTGGACGCGCTTCACGTGCGGCGTGCCCTGGAGCACGCGCTGGACGCGGGCGATGTCGGCCTTCGTGGCGTCCGTCTTGAGGTAGACGTCGGCGATCACGCGTCCGCGGACCTCGTTGGCCGCGCCGGTGGTGGCCTGCACCATCGGGATGAACGTCCCCAGCACGAGCACGGTGACGAGCACGGTCGCCATGGCGGCGAACGACGGGACCGCGTTGCGGCGCAGCGAGCGCAGCGCCTCCTTGACGAAGAACGCGGGCTTCACCGCCCGTCCTCCTCGGACCAGGGCCGGCGGGCGTCGTCGCGCAGGATCGCGGCCATCTCGCCCGTCGTCTCCATCGCGTAGCCGGCGCGGCGCTCGTCGCGGATGACCTTGCCCTGGGAGAGCTCGACCACGCGCCGGCGCATGCGGTCGACCATCTGGTGGTCGTGGGTGACCACGACGACGGTCGTGCCCGTGCGGTTGATCCGGTACAGCAGCTGCATGATCCCGACCGAGGTCTCGGGGTCGAGGTTGCCCGTCGGCTCGTCGGCCAGCAGCAGCGGCGGGTGGTTGACGAACGCGCGCGCCACCGAGACGCGCTGCTGTTCGCCGCCCGACAGCTGGTCGGGGTAGGAATGCAGCTTCAGCGACAGGCCGGTCAGGCGCAGGATGTCCGGCACCTTGTCGCGCACGTCGCGGCGCGAGCCGCCGGTGACCTGCAGCGCGTAGGCGACGTTGTCGTAGACCGTCCGGCTCGGCAGCAGCTTGAAGTCCTGGTGGACCATGCCGAGGTTGCGGCGGTAGTACGGGACCTTGGAGCGGGTGATCTCCGACAGGTCGCGGCCTGCGACCCGCACGTTGCCCGACGTCGGCTCGATTTCCTTGATCAGCAGCCGCATCAGCGTCGACTTGCCGGAGCCCGAGGCGCCGACGATGAAGACGAACTCGCCCGGGTGGATCGCGAACGTCGCGCCGTTGAGGCCGAGATCGCCGGAGTCGTAGCGCTTCACGACGTCCTGGAAGTCGATCACCGCGCCGACGGACTCCGGCCGCTGGGCGGCGGGCGGGCGCGGCATCGCGATCGAGCGGGATGTGGGCGGCGCCGGACGGCTCCGGCGCGTGCGGATGTGTCGCTCCGTGGCGGCCATGGGCGCGGCACGTTAGCCGCCCCGGCCATTTGGCGGCGGGAGACCGCCTGCATGCAATCGCTGTTGCATCACACGGTCCGGAGCGCCTCGGTGGGCGACAGGCGGGCGGCCCGCAGCGCCGGATAGGCGCCGGCCACGGCGCCGATGGCGACCGCCGCCGCCAGCCCGCCGGCCAGCGCCGCCGGCGGCAGCGTGGCCGTCCAGTGCTGGCTGCTCGCGTAGGCGGCGGTGACCGCGGCGCCGAGCGCGACGCCGGCGGCGCCGCCGGCCCCGGCCAGCAGCACCGACTCGCAGATGAACTGCGCGCCGACGTGGCGGCGGGTGGCGCCGAGCGCCCGCCGTAGCCCGACCTCGGAGCGGCGCTCGAGCACCGAGACGACCATCACGTTGGCGATCCCGACACCGCCGACGAGCAGCGCCACCGCGCCCAGCCCGAGAAACAGCGACGTGAACGCGGTCCGCGCGGCGGCGCGGGCGGCGAGCGCGTCCGACGGGCGGGAGACCTGGACCTGCTCGGGTGCCTGCGGGTTGGCGGTCGCGCCGAGCAGCCCGCGCACGGCATCGAGGCGATCCGGGTCGGCACGGACGTAGACCGTCGAGGCGTCGCGCGCGGCCCCGAACAGCCGCGCCGCGACGGCGAAGCCGATCAGCACGGTGTCGTCGACCGACGGCGCCAGCGCGACGGGCTCGAGGATGCCGACGACGGTGAACCAGCGCCCGCCGATGAAGACGCGGGCGTCGGTTCCGTCGATGCCGAGTTGGTCGGCCGCGCCGGCCCCGAGCACGACGGCCGGGTAGCGGGCGAGCGCCGCGTCCAGGAAGCGCCCGGCGCGCACCCGCGCCGCGAGCGTCGCGGCCAGCGACGGCTCGGCGGCGGCGACCGCGAGGCCGCCGGTCTCCCGCACGTCGACGAGGTCGTTGCGCCGCACCGTCACGCTGTCGAGGCCGCGCACGGCGGCGACCGCCTGCACCCCGTCGGCGCGCCGCAGCATCGCCGCGGCGGACACGGGCAGCTTCGAGTCCTCGCCGAGGAACGACTGCCCGGGCGCGACGCGCAGCACGTTGGTGCCGAGCCGGTCCAGCTGGGCCAGCAGCCCGGCCTTCGAGGACGCCGAGATGCCGAGCACGGCGACCATCGAGGCGATGCCGATCGCCACGCCCAGCGCCGACAGTGCGGCGCGCAGGCGGCGGGTGCGCAGGCCGAGCGCGCCGGCGCGCAGGGCGTCGGCGGGCGTCAGCCGGCTGGCGGCGAGCGCGGTCATCCGGTCACCTCGCCGTCGCGCACCTCGACGCGCCGGGGCAGCGCCTCGGCGATGCCGGCGTCGTGGGTGATGACGACGACCGTCGCCCCCTCGCCGTGCAGCTCGCCGAGCAGCGCCATGATCGAAGCGCCGGAGCGGCTGTCGAGGTTGCCGGTCGGCTCGTCGGCGAACATGACCGCGGGCCGCCCCACGAGCGCGCGGGCGATCGCCACCCGCTGGCGCTCGCCGCCCGACAGCGCGTTCGGCGCGTGCTCGAGCCGGTGGCCGAGGCCGACGCGCTCGAGTGCCTCCCGCGCCCCGGCCCGCCGGTCGGCTGCCGGCGTGCCCGTGTAGAGCAGGCCGGTTGCGACGTTGTCGAGCGCGGTCATGCCCTCGAGCAGGAAGAACTGCTGGAACACGAAGCCGATCCGCCGTGCCCGCAGCGCCGCCAGGCCGGCCTCGCCGAGCCGCGCGACGTCGTGGCCGGCGACGCGCACGACGCCGGCCGACGCGCGCTCGAGCGTCCCCATCACGTGCAGCAACGTCGACTTGCCCGAGCCGGACGGTCCGACGACGCCGACGAACTCGCCCGCCTCGACGGTCAGCGTCACCCCGCGCAGCGCCTCGACCGGACCCGGATACGTCTTCCCCACGTCTCGCAGCTCGAGCACCGTCATCGCGCCGTCACCACCCGCTCGCCCTCGCTGACGGCGCCTGCGACCTCGACCCGGTCGCCGGCGTACAGCCCCGGCCGGACCGCGACCCGGCGGCCGCCGGCCAGCTCGACGGCGAAGCCGCCGCCCTGACGGGCGAGCAGCGCCTTGACCGGGACGGTGAGCACGTGGCGACGGCGCTCGACCGCGAAGCCGACGTCGACCGGCGCCTGGTCGAGCCCCGTGCCGCGGGCCGCGCGTCCGCGCAGGGTGATCGTGACCGCCACGGTGGCGGTGCCGCCGTCCTGGGCCGGCGGGTCGGCGACCCGGGCGACGTCGGTGATCCGCCCGCGCACGGTCCGGCCCGTCGGCAGGTCGACCGTGACGCCGTCGCCCTCGCGTGCCAGCGACTGCCGCGTGGCGTCGAGGTCGACGGTCACCTGGCGGCGGGTCGAGGAGACGTCGGCCAGCTGGCGCCCGGGGCCGGCCTGGTCGCCGAGCGCGGCGCGCAGCGTGCCGATCCGGGTCGGCCCGCGGCGGACGACGACCTCGGCGCGGCCCAGCGACCCGTCCTCGGTCAGCCCGCGCGCGGCCTGGAAGCGCTTGACCGCCGCGGTCGTCGCGGCGTCCCAGTGGTCGTCGACGGTGAGCGCGCCGTACGGGTCGTCCCCGAGCGCGCGCAGGTTGCGCTCGAGCTGGCGGACGTCGGCGCCGTCGGCCATGCCGGGCCGCAGGTCGCGCCACGCCGGCAGGCGGCCGTAGAGCAGGAACGCGGCCGGTGCGCCATCGACGGCGTACAGCCGCCGGCCGCGACGCACGACGGCGCCGGGCCGCGGGAGGCCGGTGATCGTGCCGACGGCGCCTGCGGCGAGCTTGCCGGCGTCCGCGTAGCCGAGCGTGCCGGTGAGCGACTCGCGGTCGACGAGATCGCGTCGCTCGACGGTCGCGGTCATGCCGGCGGTGGGCGGCGCGGCGCGGGCGGGCCCCGCCGGGTCGCCGCCGGCGAGCGCGACCGCCGCGGCGGCGAGGCCGCCCGCGCCGGCCACGGCGGCGGCGGTGGCGCCACGGCGGGTCACGGCCCGACCTTCGTCTGCGGCATGGTCGCCTTGCACGCCTCGGCGGCGGCGCGGAACTTCGGGTCGTCGGGCGCGGGGCCGACCCGCCCCTTGCCGTGGCCGGTGATCTTCATCGTCGCCCGTCCGTCCTCGGAGAACGTCGGGTCGGGCATGTCGATGCCGTGCGCGCGCATGCAGCGGGCATTGGCGAGCGCCGCGTCGCGGAACTCCTTCTGCTGGGCATCGGTGAGCTTCGGCGGCTTGATCTTGTCCTGGAAGTGCTTGCACGCCTGCTGGGCCTTGCGCTCCTGCTCGGGGGACATGCTGCCGCCCGCCTGCACGAGGCTGGGGCCGCCGTCGAACTTCGGGTCGGGCATGTCGACGCCGTGATCGCGCATGCACGCCGCGAAGTCGAGCAGCGCCTGCTTGTCCTTCGCGCTGGGACCACCGGCGGTCGCCGGGCTGTCGGCGCCGCAGGCCGCAAGCGAGAGGGCGGCGGCGCCGAGGAGGGCCGCGGGGAGCGTTCGTCGGGTCATGGGCGCCATGGAGCGCCTCAGACCTGAAAACCGGGTGAACAGGACCTAGGAGCTCGGTGAAGCGGCCGCGACCGGCAGCGTCATGCGCAGCAGCGCACCGCCGCCCGGGGCCGCCTCGGCGCGCACCGAGCCGCCGTGCGCCTCCGCGGCGCGGCGCACGATCGCCAGCCCGAGGCCGGACCCCGGGCGCCCGCGCGCCGCCGGCGCGCGGTAGAAGCGGTCGAACACGAACGGGCGCTCGGCCTCGGCGATCCCGGGGCCGTGGTCGCGCACGACGAGCTCGCCGCCGGCGAGCTCGACCTCGACCACCCCCTCGCCATGCTTGACCGCGTTGTCGAGCAGGTTCGCCACCGCACGGTCCAGCCGCGACGGCGAGCCCCGGACGACCACGGGCTGCACGCAGGTCTCGAAGCGCACGTCGCCGGCGCGCCGTGCCGCCCGCTCGACCGCGGCGGTGACGACCTCGTCGAGCCGCACGTCGGCGTCGTCGGCGACCGGCTCGTCACTGTCCTCGCGCGCGAGCTCCGTCAGGTCGGCGACGAGCGCCGTCAGCTCCTCGAGCTCGGCGACCAGGTCCGCCCGCAGCCGCTCCTGGTCGGCGGGCGCGAGCCGGCCGCGCGCCAGCACCTCGAGGTTGGTGCGCAGCGAGGTCAGCGGGGTGCGCAGCTCGTGCGAGGCGTCGGCCACGAGCCGGCGCTGGCTGCGCTGGGAGGCGTCGAGGGCCTCGAGCATCGTGTCGAACGCCCGCGCAAGGCGCGACAGCTCGTCGTCGCCCGCGCGCTCGATCCGGCGCGTCAAATCGCGCGTGCGGGCGACGTGCTCGGCGGCGGCGGTCAGCTCGACCACCGGTTTGACGGCGGTCCGGGTGGCAAGCCGCGCGAGCAGCAGCGCCGCCAGCACGCCGAGCAGGCCGACCACGCCGAGCCCGATCCGCAGCGTCCCGAGCGTCCCGTCGACCTCGTCGAGCGAGCGCGCGACCTGGATCGCGTCGCCGGCGGCCGTCACGCCGGTGTAGACGCGCAGGTGGTGGCCGTCGAGGTGGGTGTCGGCGAAGAACGGCGCGCGCTTCCCGCGCCCGACCGCCTGCAGGGCGCCGGCGGAGCCGGTCAGGTCCTCGGGCGGCTGCCCCGCCGTGGCCGCCACCCGGTCGCCCCGCACGAGCACCTGGCGGAACAGCACCGGGCCGTCGAGCGCGGACGTCGTCGCCAGCCCGACGTTGGCGGCGCCCGGCCCGGGCATCGACAGCGTGGCCGGCTGCACCTGCGCGCCGGTCTCCAGCGAGTGGTCGATCTGCGAGCGCAGCGCGTTGCGGACGAACCAGTACGTCCCGGCGGCGGCCAGCAGGACGGCCAGCGCGACCGCGGCCGCGCACGCCAGTGTCAGGCGCCGCCGCAGGGTCATGCGTCACGCAGGACGTAGCCGACGCCGCGCACGGTGTGCAGCAGCCGCGGCTCGCCCCCCGCCTCCGTCTTGCGGCGCAGGTAGCCGACGTAGACCTCGAGCGAGTTCGAGGCGGGCCCGAAGTCGTAGCCCCAGACGCGGTCGAAGATGATCGAGCGCGTGAGCACCTGCCGCGGATGGCGCAGGAACAGCTCGAGCAGGTGGAACTCCGTGCGCGTGACCTCGAGCGCGCGGGCCCCGCGATGCACCGTGTACGCGACCGTGTCCAGCACCAGGTCCCCGAAGCGCAATGCGGCGCCGTCGTCGTCCGGCGGGGCCGCACGCCGCAGCAGCGCGCGGACCCGCGCCAGCAGCTCGTCGAGCGCGAACGGCTTGACGAGGTAGTCGTCGGCGCCGGCGTCCAGCCCGCGCACGCGGTCGGCCACGCCGTCGCGCGCGGTCAGCACCAGCACCGGCGTGCGATCGCCGGCGGCCCGCAGCCGGCGGCAGACCTCCAGGCCGTCGACACGCGGCATCAGCAGGTCGAGCACGAGCGCGTCCGGCCGCGCGGTCGCCATCGCCTCCAGCGCCGCCCGGCCGTCACCGGCGACCTGCACGTCGTGGCCCTCCTGCCGCAGCGCGCGGTCCACCGCGTCGCGCACCTTGCGCTCATCGTCGACGACCAGGATCCGCATGGGCGGATCGTCTGCGCCCAAGCTGAAAGACCGCTAAGAGGGCATATCGTGAAGGGCACCATGCCCGTCACCAGCTCGGATCCGCTCGCCAACGGCCTCGCCATCCACCGCGCGTCCATCCCGGGCACGCGCGCGACCACGGTCCTCGTCGCCTTCGACGCCGGGGCGCGGACCGAGCGGCCCGAGGAGAACGGCATGGCGCACTTCCTCGAGCACCTGGTCTTCAAGGGCGGCGAGAAGTACGACGACTACCGCAAGGTCAACGAGACGGCCGAGCACATGGGCGCGGTGCTCAACGCCTATACGTCGCACGACCTGGTCGCGTTCCACATCACCTGCCGTGCCGAGGTGGCCGACAAGGCGATCGATCTGCTGACGGACTTCGTCGGGCGCCCGAAGATCGACGCCGAGGAGCTCGACCGCGAGCGCGGCGTCGTCATCCAGGAGATCGCCCGCGCGCACGACCAGCCGTCCGTGCTGGCCGAGCACCTGATCGACCGCGCCGCGTTCGGCGACCACCCGCTCGGGCGGCCCGTGCTCGGGCCCGAGGAGCACCTGCGCACGTTCAGCCGCGACGCGATCGTGGCCTTCCGCCGGCGCCAGTGGGCCGGTGCGCGCGGCGGGGCGTTCCTGGCCGGCAACCTCGAGCACCTGCCGTCCGAGGACGTGCTCGCCGACGCCTTCGGGCGCTTCCCGCCGATCGAGCCGAACGGCTCCTTCGAGCCCGCGCCCGGCCTCCGGCCGGCAACGCTCGTGGAGGAGCGCGACTCCAAGCAGTCGCACCTGCGCATGAGCTACCGGCCGTCGATCGACGTCGCCGACCAGGACCAGCGCGCGGCGCTGCAGGTGTTCTCGACGCTGCTCGGCGGCTCGATGGGCTCGCGCCTGTTCGACGAGATCCGCGAGCAGCGCGGCCTCGCCTATTCCGTCTATGCGCTGTCGCACTCGTTCACCGACGCCGGGATCCTGCAGCTGTCGGCCGGCCTCGACTCCACCAAGTGCGTCGAGGCCTACCAGCGGATGCGCGAGATCGTCGACGAGCTGCGCTCCGACGGACCGACCGAGGACGAGCTGCAGCGCGCCCGCGCATACGCCGCCGGCCGCGCGGTGCTCGCGTTCGAGAACACGAACGCCGTCGCCCGCCACCTCGCCCAGCAGCACGTCGTCTTCCACGACGAGCTGGATCCGGACCGCGTGATCGAGTCGCTGGACAGGGTGACCATCGACGACGTCACCGAGGTCGGCCGGGGCATCTCCGAGGAGCTCTCGGTGGCGTGCGTCGGTCCGCACACCGCCGACGAGTTCGCCTGATCGCTTGCCTGCCGGGCGCGCGGTGGGCCATCATCCGGGAAGCGTGCTCGACGACGCTGGGCTCAACCGCAGGGAGCTCGACCGCTACGTGCGACGGGTGACCGACCGCTGGCCGGTCCAGCGCGTGCTGGTCGCGGGCGCGCGCGTCGACGACGCCAACGGGGCGCCGCCCCAGCGCGAGCGGGGGCCCGAGTACGTCGTCGTGCTCGTCTCCGAGCACTTCGACGGCATCCCCTGGCTCGAGCGGGTCTATCAGGCCGGCAGCCTCTGGGACGCCTATGAGATGGGCGCGCGGGCCGAGGTCCACGCGTACACGCCGCCCGAGTTCGACCGCAAGCTCGATCAGCTGCCGGTCGTGCGCGCCGCGCTCGAGCGCGGGCTCGAGCTGCTGCCGTCCGCCGCCTGAGCCGGGCTGAGCACCCGGCAGATCGTCCGCGCGTCCACCGGATGGTGGTGCGATCCCTGCTCGCGGCCGATTGCCGATGTACCGTGACGAACGGCCGTCCACCGTGTCGAGTTGATGTGAGAGCCGTCCGCCTGTTCCCCTCCGTCGCCCTGCTGCGAACCCAGTCCGACGACCGGCTGGTCGCGCTCGCCCGCGACGGCTGGGAGCCCGCGTTCACGGCGCTGGTCGAGCGCTATCGCCGCGAGGTGCTGCGCGGCTGCATGCGGGTGCTGCCCGAGCCGCGCGCCGAGGACGCGACCCAGCAGGTGTTCATGGCGGCCTGGCGCGCGCTGCGGCGCGGCGACGAGGTGCGCGACGTGCGCCCGTGGCTGCTGCGGATCGCGCACAACACGGCGCTCAATGCGCTCCGCGTCCCCGGCTACGACCACGCCGAGCTCGCCGAGTCGCTGCGCGCCACCGAGGCCCCGCAGGCGGAGCTCGAGCGGCGTGAGGTCGTCCGCGCGACGCTGGCCGGCCTGGCCGCGCTGCCCGAGCGACAGCGCCAGGCGCTGCTGCGCTCCGCCGTCGAGGGCGCCTCGCACGCCCAGATCGCCGCCGGCCTCGGGATCAAGGAGGGCGCGGCGCGCCAGCTGGTGCTTCGCGCGCGATCGACCATGCGCGGCGCCGCCACGGCGCTGACCCCGGCCCCGATGATCTCCTGGGCGCTCGAGCGGGCGGGGGACGCCAGCCTTGCCGACGCCGTCGCCGGCGGCTCGGCCGCGGGTGCGAGTGGGCTGCTGGCGAAGGCCGGGGTGATCGCGGTCGTGGCCGGCGGCGCGGTCGCCGCGCCCGTCGCCGTGCAGCATCGCCGCGACGCGGGACCGGCGGCCGCGCAGGCCGCCTCCCTCAACCCGGTCAAGGCCGTCCGCCACGCACGGCGGGCGACGCTTGCGGTGGCGGCGACCGCGACCCCGATCGCCACGGCGGCCCCCGCCCGCCACGTCACGCCGGCGGCGAGCCCGACGGTCCAGCGGCAGCCCGCGCGCTCCGACTCGGGCAGCGCCACTCCGGTGCGCCAGGATGGCGGCGACGACGGCGGCTCGGGCTCCTCCGATTCCTCCGGGAGCGGCGGAGGCGACGACCACCGGTCTACCTCGGGCAGCTCCGGCAGCACCGAGACCGAGCACAGCGGCAGCGACGACTCCTCCGGGTCCGGGACGTCGGGCTCCGGCGACCCCTCGGGCAGCTCGGGCTCGTCCGGCAGTGACGGCTCCGACGACCATGTGACGGCGACGGCGACGGTCACGCCGACCGTGACGGCGGCCCCGACCTCCGGCTCCGGCGACAGCAGCTCGTCCGGCTCCTCAGGCCCGGACGGCGGTCGCCTGGTGTCAGGCGACGACCACGTCGACGGCGGCGGCAGCTGACCGCGTGACGAACCGGGCGCGGGGCGTGTCTCCCTCGCAGATGTCCATCCCCGTAGGAGGTTCCCCCCGGATGAAGCGCCTCGCGACCGCGGTGATCGCGGTGCTGGCCCTGGCCGCCGTCCTGATGCCGGCTTCGGCCCTGGCCAAGGATCGCAACCACGACAAGATCCCCGACAAGTGGGAGAAGCGCTACCACCTGTCGCTGAGTCAGAACCAGGCCCGCAAGGACCAGGACCACGACGGGCTGCGCAACCTGGCCGAGTACCGCGACCAGACGAACCCGCGCAAGTCCGACACCGACAACGACGGCCTGGACGACGGCGCTGAGGTCGCGACCGGTCATGACCCGACGAGCGACGACGGCGATCACGACGGCGTCGAGGACGGCAACGAGAACGCCGGCACGATCAAGTCGTTCGACGGCGGCGTCCTCACCATCACCCTCGCCAAGGGCGGCGAGATCTCCGGCACCGTCACCGATGCGACCGAGATCGACTGCGGGAGCCAGGACGACCAGGGCGATGACAACCAGTCCGGCGACGACCGGGTGGCCCGGACGAGCGACAGCTCCGGCGACACCGGGGACGGCGGCGAAGGCGACAGCGAGAGCGGGTCCCCCTGCTCGAGCACCGCGCTGACGCCCGGCGCGACCGTCAAGGAGGCCGAGCTCGACGGTTCCGCCTTCCACGACGTCGAGCTGCTCGGGTAACGTTCCAGTCGAGGAGAGAGGTCCCGTCCGATCCGAGCCCGGGCGGGGCCTCGCCTTCTCTCACGCCGCGGCGCCCCGGCGCCGCGCAGCGGCTCAGCTGATCGCGACCATCCGCTCGATCGGCAGGCGGGCCCGCTCCGCCACCGCGGCCGGGACGGACACCTGGGGCGACAGGTCGCGCAGTGCGTCACGGAGCTTCGGGAGCGTGATCATCTTCATGAACTGGCAGACGGCCGCGCGGTTGGCCGGCAGGAACGTCACCTCGGGCGCCGCCTCGCGCAGCGGGTGCAGCATCCCGGTCTCGGTCGCCACGATCGCGGTCGACCCCGGGACCGCCGCCTTCGCGTAGTCGAGCATGCCGCCGGTCGAGAGCATGTGGACGCCCTCCGGGTCGACGTCGCCCGCGGCCACGTACTCCATGACCGACGTCGAGCAGCCGCACTCGGGATGGATGAGGAAGTCCGCGCCCGGATGGGCGGCGCGCATCTCGCCGATGTCGCGCGGCCGGATGCCGGCGTGCACGTGGCACTCGCCGTCCCAGACGCGCATCTTGCGCCCGGTCCGCTTCTCCACGAACGCGCCGAGGAACATGTCGGGTCCGAACAGGATCTCCGTGTCGGGCCCGTGCTCGCGGTAGATGTGCTCGACGACGCGGACGGCGTTGGCCGACGTGACGCAGTAGT
>JAXDHL010000497.1:0-2855 GCA_034664525.1 Solirubrobacteraceae bacterium | reverse complement strand
CACCAGCTGTCCGCCGAAGTCCTGCAGGCCGGGGAACTCGGGCGTGTAGCCCTCGTCGTAGCGGTAGTAGCCGGTGCAGGTGAACAGGAACCCGCACGTCATCGTCACGGTGTCGCCGGCGTCGCCGCGGGCGACCTCGACGGTCCACCGCGCGTCGCTGCTGGACCACTCGGCGCGCATCACGCGGTGGCCGAAGCGGATGTACCGGTCGATGCCCGCCTCGCGCGCGGTGTCGCGCACGTAGCCGAGGATGTCGGTGCCGTCGGCGATCGACTTGGCCTCGCGCCACGGCCGGAACGAGTAGCCCAAGGTGTACATGTCGGAATCGGACCGGATGCCCGGGTAGCGGAACAGGTCCCAGGTCCCGCCGATCGCGTCGCGCCCTTCGAGGATGGCGTAGGACTTGCCCGGGCAGTTGGCCTGCAGGTGATGGGCCGCGCCGATGCCGGACAGCCCGGCACCCACGATCAGGACGTCGACGTGATCGGTGCTCATGGCCGGAGATCATGCTGCACGCGGCGGCGCCGCGTCGCGCATGCGGCGCTCAGGCCTGACGGGGGATGCCGGGCGCCGCCGGCGCGTCGGGCAACAGCGTGTGGAACGCGCTGCCGCCGCCCGCGTCGGACTCCACGTAGATGCGCCCGCCGTGGCGCTCGGCGATCCGGCGGCAGATCGCCAGGCCGATGCCGGTGCCGGCGTACTCGTCGCGGCCGTGCAGCCGCGTGAACATCGCGAAGATCCGCTCCTGCTCGTGGTCGGGGATCCCGATCCCGTCGTCGGCGACGGTCACCACGCAGCCGGCGATCGTCCGGCGGGCGGTCACCCGCACCACCGGTGCGCGGCCGGGCGCGTGGAACTTCACCGCGTTGCCGATGAGGTTCTGCAGCAGCTGCCGCAGCTGAGCGGGCTCGGCCTCCAGCGTCGGCAGCGCGCCGACCTCGACCGTCGCGCCCTCCTGCTCGATCGCCGGGCCGAGCACCTGCAGCACCTCGGCGAGCAGGGCCTCCAGGTCGACCTGCTCGCGGCGCGGCTCCTCGTTGGCGACGCGCGAGTAGAGCAGCAGGTCGTCGATCAGGTGGCGCATGCGCCCAGCGCCGTCGAGCGCCTGGCGCAGGTACTCGCGCCCGGACTCGTCGAGCCCGCCCGCGCTGCGGCGCTCCAACAGCGACAGGAAGCTCGCGACCATCCGCAACGGCTCGGACAGGTCATGCGACGCCGTGTAGGCGAAGTCCTGCAGCTCGGCGTTGGTGCCCTGCAGCCGCTCGGCGCGCTGGGCCAGCTCGTGTTCCATCGCCAGCCGGTCGCTGACGTCGCGCCCGACGATGTAGAACGCCTCGTCGCCGGGACCGCCGCTCCACGCCATCCAGCGGATCGACCCGTCGGCGCACAGCAGCCGGCAGACGTACTCGGTGATCGTCTCGCCGGCGGCCAGCCGCGCGATCTCGCGCTCGGTCGCCTGGCGGTCATCGGGATGGACGATCTCCAGGTAGGGCCGGGTCTCCAGCTGCGCGCGCGTCCAGCCGAGCTGCTGCTCCCACGCGTCGTTGAACTCCTTCAGCAGCCCGTCGAAGCCCGCCGCGGCCAGGAGATCGGGCGACATCGCGAAGAGCCGCGCCAGATGACCGGCCGCCTGCGGGGCGACCTTCGACGGTGCTGCGGCTGTGTGCAGGCGTTCCATGCCCTCGGCTCCTCCGGCGCCATCCTCTCACAGGGTCCCGTGGCTGGGTCAAGCGCCGGCCTCCGCCGAGCGCGTGGCATCCTGCGGGCATGGACGACGCCGACGAACCGATCGACCTCGTCGCCTCGGTGGGACCGCTGGACGCGGTCGTCGAGACGCTGCGGGACGTGCTCCACCGCTCCGGCGCACTGCGCGTCGCGGTGGTCGTCGACCTGCCCGACCACGCGCCCGCACTCGTCGACGTCGGGCGCCTGACGCCCGTCGAGGTGCGCCTGGGCGACCGCATCCTCCACCTCCCCCACGCCATCGAGCTCGAGGCCGAGTCGCTCGGCGGGGCCATCGAGCTGCGCCAGCTGCCGCCGTTCGAGGTCGACGCGGCCAACGGCCAGGTCGTCGGCACGATCGGCGGGCTGGACATGCTCGCCGACGCGATGCGCGACCTCTCGGAGCTGCTGGGCGGCCGCTCGGTCGCGATGGCGCAGTACCAGACGGTCACCCCGGACGTGTCGCTGACGGTCACCGCGCGCTACGGCGAGGCCGTGCTCGTGACGCTCGGCGACGCCGAGTGGGAGCTGCCCGACCGGTAGTCGCAGCGGGCGACGCATCAGCGCAGCTGCGCGGAGCTCAACCCCAACAACTGCCGCGCGACGATCAGCAGTTGAATCTGCTGGGTGCCCTCGAAGATGTCGAGGATCTTGGCGTCGCGCGCCCACTTCTCCAGCAGCAGGTCCTCGCCGTAGCCCAGCGCGCCGCCGAGGCGCACGCAGCGCAGCGCGACGTCGACGCACGTCCGCCCCGCCTTGGCCTTGGCCATCGAGGCCTGCAGCGAGTTGGGCTTGCCGTTGTCGGCCATCCACGCCGCCTGCAGCGTGAGCAGGTAGGCCGCCTCGTAGTCGGCGTCCATGGCCAGGTGCTCGGCGGCCGCCGCGGTCTGCACGGCGGCCGGGCGGTCCCAGTCGACCTCGACGCCCGCGTCGCGCAGCAGCCGGCGGGTCTCGTCGAGGCACGCGCGCGTCAGCCCGACGGCCATCGCAGCGACCAGCGGCCGCGTGTTGTCGAACGTCTGCATGGCGCCCGCGAAGCCGTTGGTGACCTCGATGCCCGGCGGACCGAGCAGATCCGCGCGCGGCACGCGGCAGTCCTCGAGCCGGAAGGCCGCGGTGTCGGAGGCCCGGAT
>JAXDHL010000496.1:0-2670 GCA_034664525.1 Solirubrobacteraceae bacterium | reverse complement strand
GACCCGTCGCTCGACGCCGTCGTCGTCGCTACGCCGCCGAACACGCACTACCCGCTATGCAAGCGGGCGCTGCAGGCCGGCAAGCACGTCCTCGTCGAGAAGCCGTTGGCGAAGACCGCGGCGCAGGCGCGTGAGCTCATCGAGCTCGCCGCCCAGCGCAACCTCGTGATCATGCCCGGGCACACGTTCCTCTACAGCCCGGCCGTCAACAAGGTCCGCGACCTCATCAACGCCGACGCCGTCGGCGAGGTCTACTTCGTCACGTCCTCGCGGATGAACCTCGGCAACTACCAGCCCGACGGCGTCGTCTGCGATCTCGCGCCGCACGACCTGTCGATCCTGCTGCACTGGCTCGACCGTCCGATCGTGCAGGTGTCGGCCTCGGCGCGCAACATCTTCCAGGAGCACGTTGCCGAGACGGCGTTCATCACGCTAACGTTCGATGGCGGCACGACCGCCAACGTTCAGGTCTCCTGGCTTGCGCCGCGGAAGATGCGCCAGATGCTGATCGTTGGTAGCCGCCGGATGATCTCCTACGACGACACCCTGTCCGACGAGCCCGTGCGTCTCTACGACCGCGGCATGGAGTTCTCGACGCCCGAGAGCTTCGGCGAGTACCAGCTTACCTACCGCAGCGGCGACGTCGTGATCCCGCGGGTCGAGCCGGCGGAGCCGCTGGCGCTCGAGCTGCAGGACTTCGCCCGTGCGATCCTCACCGGCTCGACGCCGGTGTCGCACGCGCAGCTCGGGCTGGAGGTCGTGGCCGCGATTGAGGCCATCGAGGAGTCGCAGGTGCGAGGTGGCGAGCCGGTGGTGCTCGACGCGGTGCCACAGGCCGCCGTGGCATAGGCTGAATGGCATGGACGCCGTCACGATCCTGAGGCGGCTGCTGCGCCATCGCCTGGCGGTCGCGGTCGGCATCGCCGTGGCGCTGGTCGCGGGAACGCTCCTCACCTATCACGTCGAATTGGGCGCGCCACCGAGGTTCGAGAGCCGCCAGTACAAGATCGGCGTGGCGTCGGCCTCGGTGCTGTTTGACTCCGAGAAGTCGCAGGTCAGCGACCTGGGCGATCCCAAGGTCGCGGCCGCCCCCGGGGGGCTCGCAGCCCGGGCTCAGCTGCTGGCCAACCTCCTGGTCGCAAGCCCGCTCAAGGAGCAGGTCGCGCAGCTGGCGCAGATCTCCCCTCAGCAGCTCATCACGAAGCTCTCCTCGAGCGATCCGAACGTGCCTATGACGTCGCCGCCAGCGACGGGTGTAACGGTACGGGAGACGGATCCGACCGCGAACATCCTCAACCTGACGCTCAACGACCAGGTGCCGATCATCACCTTCAACGCCCAGGCGCCGTCGCCGGCGGTCGCTGCGCGGCTGTCGAATGCAGTGGTCGTGGAGTTGCAGCGCTATCTGCAGCAGACCGCCTCCGCCAATGCGGTTCCGACCTTTCGCAAGCTCGTGGTGGAGCGACTGGGGCTCGCGCAGTCTGCGACCGAGACGCGCGGGCCGACGAGGATGCGCGCTCTCGTCACGGTGCTCTTGATCGTCGGGTTGTGGTGCGCCGGCATCCTCGGGATCGAGGCGTCCGTGCGACGCTGGCGCCAGATCGCCGGCGACGAGGCCCACGGTGCCGGATGCGACGCCGTCAGCGGGGTCGGCGCGTCGACGCCGTTGCCCCCGCTGGCCACGCCGCCTGCGCCGTTTACCGAGTCCCCGGGCGCGACACGGTCGTGGCCGGAGCGCCTCGAGGCGTCCGCCGGCCGTGACGCGGTGGTGGGATCGAATCCCTGAGAGCCCACCGCAGGTGATGAACGGTCTCTTCGCCTGAGCGGGCATGCTCGGAAGCCCAGCGCGTCACGAGCGTTGGTTCGATATGGACCTCGTAGCGGATCCCACCCAGGCAGTGGCTCGTACGACGGTTCACCTGCGAACGCTCTGGTGCCACCGCGTGCTCGTGGGCACCTCGCTGGTGCTGTCGATCATCGGGTTCGCCGTGGTCAGCTATCGCATACGCCTGCCGGCGACGTTCGAAAGCCGGGGCTATGACATGGGCTCGGCAACAGCCATCGTGCTCGTGGACGCTCCCCGCTCGCGCGCCGTCGACATCAACGCCGGTAACGGCATCCAGGTGCTGGCGTTTCGCGCCAAGCTCCTCGCCGATCTCGCCATGAAGCCCGTGATCATGCACGCCGTGGCCGAGCGGATGGGCGTGCCCTCCAGCCTGGTCGTAGCCGATCCGCCGCTCGGCGCAGCCGCGGTGTCCGGAGCGTCCGTGACTCCGGACGACCGGCGGGCCAACGTCGTGAGGACCGTCGTTCCGACGCTCGACGGCGGCGACAGCCCGATCATGACGATCGGCACGCGGGCCCCGACGCTGGCCGCGGCAGAGCATCTGGCCGGGGCTGTGATCGCGGCGCTGAACACGCACCTGGCAAACGTGAGCCTCAAGCAGGGCACGCCCGCGTCGCGTCGCGTCCTGCTCAAGCAGTTGGCGCCGGCCGAAGGCGCGATGGTGCGCCACGGTCCTCGTTCTCTGGCGACGGCAGCGGCTTGCGTCCTCGTCTTCCTGCTCGCCTGCGGGCTGATCATCGCGATCTCCGGACTCGCGGCGAGGTTGCGCGAGCTCCCCGATCCGTTCGCCGCGTGATGCGCCGATACCCCCGGTCCCGACCGCA
>JAXDHL010000495.1:0-13407 GCA_034664525.1 Solirubrobacteraceae bacterium | reverse complement strand
GCCGCGTCTCGCTGAAAGATCAGGGCCCCCGAGCGGCCGAGATCCCGCGGAGGCTGGGCTTGGCGCTGCCAACCCACACGGCGGCGATGATCGCCGCGCCGCGCTCCAGCGATAGGGCCTCCGCTTTCGGGTCCCCGAGGGTAGTCAGCGCGCGTAGTCTGTCGCCCGCGACACCCGGATAACCGTGACCTTGATCTGGCCCGGTTACTCGAGCTCCTGCTCGATCTCGCGAGCGATCTCATGAGACAGCAGGACCGCGCCGTCGTCGTCGAGCGCGCCCGGGTCGAGCATCACGCGGATCTCGCGGCCCGCCTGCATGGCGTAGACCTTGTCGACGCCGTCGTGGCGGGTGGCGATGTGCTCGAGGTCCCGCAGGCGCTTGACGTACTGCTCGAGCGATTCGCCGCGGGCGCCCGGGCGGGCGCCGGACAGCGCGTCGGCGGACTGCACGAGCACCGCCTCGACCGTCTGGGGCTCGACCTCGTTGTGGTGGGCCTCCATCGCGTGCGCGACGGCCTCGGTCTCGCCGTGCTTGCGGGCGATGTCGCCGCCGACGAGCGCGTGCGGCCCCTCGATCTCGTGCGAGACCGCCTTGCCGATGTCGTGCAGCAGTGCCGCGCGCCGCGCGGTCTTGGGAGACGCGCCGAGCTCCTCGGCCATCATCGCGGCCAGGTGGGCGCACTCGACGGAGTGGGCGAGCACGTTCTGGCCGTACGAGGTGCGGTAGCGCAGGCGGCCGAGCAGGCGGATGAGCTCCGGGTCCAGCATGCCGACGTTGGCCTCGAAGGCGGCCTGCTCGCCGGCCTTGACGATGTGGTCCTCGAGCTCCGACTTGGCGAGGTAGAACGTCTCCTCGATGCGAGCCGGATGGATGCGCCCGTCCTGCAGCAGCTTCTCGAGCGTGAGCCGGGCCACCTCGCGGCGGACCCCGTCGAAGCCGGACAGGATGACGGCGTTCGGGGTGTCGTCGATGATGAAGTCGACGCCGGTCAGATGCTCGAGGGCGCGGATGTTGCGGCCCTCGCGGCCGATGATGCGGCCCTTCATGTCGTCGGACGGGAGTTGGACGACCGAGACCGTCGTCTCGGCGGCGTGGCCGGCGGCCATCCGCTGCATGACGACCGAGAGGATGTTGCGCACGCGGCGGTCGGCGTCGCGCTTGGTCTCGGTCTCGACCTGCCGGACGAGGCGGGCCGCGTCGTGGCGCAACCGGTCCTCGAGGTCCTTGAGGAGCATCGCCTTGGCCTGCGAGGCGCCGAGGCCGGCGACGTTCTCCAGCGCGCGGATGCGCTCGTCGCGCAGCGCCACGATGGCACTCTCGCGCTCAGCGAGTTGGCGCTCGCGCTCGACGAGGTCGGTCGCGCGCACCTCGAGTTTCTCCTCGCGGGCGATCAGGCGTTCCTCGATACGGGCCAGGTCGGCGCGCTGGTCGTCGGCGGGCACGACCGCGACGGGGGTGGCACCGCCGGCGATCGGGCGCGCTGCCGGCGGTGGGCCGCCTTGCGCGACGAGCCGCCGCGCGAGCACGGCGACGCCGCCCACGATGCCCCCGGCCAGCAGGATGGTGGCGACCAGGATCACCACCGCTAGTCCGAAGTTCATTGTCGATCCTCTCCTCCGCGCGAGGCTCGCACCGGGCGCGGTCTCTCTCATCAATCCCATGGCGGGCCGTGGCCCGCTCGGGGTTCAGTGCTGTCAGTGGATCGACAGCCGGAGCGCGTGCGCTTCGCACGAGCACCAGCAGGGGGGCGGCGGCCACGGCGGCCGCCGCGTCAAATGGCGGCGAGGTGCGTCGTCAGCTCAGTTCGGGGGCGGCGGGCGCCCGGGTGGTCGTTGTTGCCGTCACTCAATGCTTCGCTCTATGGAAAAAGGTGGATTTGCTGGCGTTTCATGCGGCCGCTCAGCGACCGGTCTGTCGATTGGATGATCGTAGTACCGGGGGGCGGGCGACGCAATCCGGCCGCCACCCGGTGCAGGCGCTGTTGCCGTCGGGCGGCCGCGGCGCGGCTCCGCCGCCCGGTCCTTCAATCGTCGAACTCGCCCGCCCCGCAGTGGCGGCGCAGCGCGTCGAATGCGAGCTCGAGCTCGAATCCCTTGCGCACGAGCACCCCGAGCGCGCGGTTGCGCTCGCGCGCGTCGGCCGGCGGCTCGGGGAAGCGCCGCTGCAGCAGCTCGAGCGCGGCGTCGTGCTCGTCGGCCGCGGAGCGCTCCTGCACCGCGGCGTCGATCACGCCGGCGTCGATCCCGAGCGACCGCAACCGGCGCTCGATGCGCTCGGACCCCCAGCCGTCGAGGTGGCGGCGATCCTCGGCGAAGCGCTTGGCGTAGCTCGCGTCGTCCAGCCAGCCGCCCTCGCGCAGCTCGCCGATCACGGCCGCGACCTCGACCGGATCGACGCGCTTGCGCTCGAGCACCCGCCGCAGCTCGGCGACGGTGTGCTCGCGACGGTTGAGCGCCGACCACGCGAGGTCACGGGCGTGCTGCAGCCGCGCCTCGGGGTCGGCCAGCAGCCGCTCGCCGGCCACGTTCTACGCGGCGGCGCCGGCCAGCGCACCCGGTGCGGGAGCGGCGTCGGCGTCCTCGCCGGCGCCCACCGGGTCGCGCGAGATGCCCATGGCGTCGTAGATCTTGTCCTCGATCTCCTTCGCGCGATCCGGGTGCTCGTCGAGGAAGCCCTTGGCGTTGTTGCGGCCCTGACCCAGGCGCTCGTTGCCGTAGGAGAAGAACGAGCCGGACTTGGTGACGATGTTGTGCTCGATCCCGAGGTCCAGGATGCAGCCCGAGGTCGAGATGCCCTTGCCGAACTCAATGTCGAACTCGGCCTGGCGGAAGGGCGCCGCGACCTTGTTCTTGACGACCTTGACGCGGACCCGGTTGCCCACCGCCTCGGTCCCGTCCTTCAGCGTCTCGATGCGCCGGATGTCCAGGCGCTGCGACGCGTAGAACTTCAGCGCGCGGCCGCCCGGCTGGGTCTCCGGCGACCCGAACATGACGCCGACCTTCTCACGGATCTGGTTCGTGAACAGGCACAGCGTGTCGGCCCGGTTGAGGTTGCCGGCGAGCTTGCGCATCGCCTGCGACATCATGCGGGCCTGCAGGCCGACGGTTTGGTCGCCCATCTGGCCCTCGAGCTCCGAGCGCGGCGTCAGTGCGGCCACGGAGTCCACCGCCACGACGTCCACGGCGCCTGACCGGATCAGCATGTCCGCGATCTCGAGCGCCTGCTCGCCGTAGTCGGGCTGGGACACCAGCAGCTCGTCGATGTCGACGCCGATGCGCTGGGCGTACAGCGGGTCCATGGCGTGCTCGGCGTCGATGAACGCGCACACGCCGCCGAGCCTCTGCGCCTCGGCGATCACGTGGTAGACGAGCGTCGTCTTACCTGACGACTCCGGTCCGTACAACTCGACGATGCGGCCCTTGGCCATGCCGCCGATCCCGAGCGCGAGATCCAGCGACAGCGCGCCGGTGGGGATGGCGTTGACGTTGACCTTCGCGCCCTCGTCGCCCATTCGCATGACCGAGCCCTTGCCGAACTGGCGCTCGATCTGCGTCAGCGCGCCGGACAGGGCGGCGTCGCGGGCCTTGCCAGCCTCGTTAGTGCTCATTCAGTGGGCTCCTCGGGTTCCTGCTCATCAGCTTTGGCTCCGCAAGCTACGGCGCGGATCGGACAGAACAGGAGCCTCCCGGGCGCCGTGTGACGGGACAACGCGCAGGTGTGACGGAAGTGCGTCAGGACTGCGCCAAAGGCCACGTCCGCAGCGCCTCGTGACGCGCCGGCCGCCCCCCGCCCAGGAGCGACCGGTAGAGGACCAGCTGCTCGGGGGTGAAGCCGAGCCCGTCGAGCGACGGCCGCACCGGCTCGTCGCGCAGGCGGGCGATCGAGACGTGCGGGAGCCAGCGGCGCCGCTCGGGCTGGTGCAGTCCGGCCTCGACCAGCGCGTCCGAGACGGCCGCCTGCAACGCGCCGCAGCGGCCGCTGGGATCGGCGTACTCGACCGCCAGCAGGCGCGGATGGCGGCGCGGAAGCTCGAGGAGGCGCCGCGGCTCCAGCGGCCCGGCCGGCGGGCCGAGCGCCGAGGCGACGGCGTCCGCGACCGGGTCGGGATCCTCGACCTCACCGAGGAAGACCACCGTCATGTGCCAGCCGGGCCGCCCTGGGACGTCGAAGGCGACGAACAGCCGCACGGCAGACGGCTCAGACAGCGCCGGCGTCGCGGAGCAGCAGCTCGCGCACGAGGTGCATGGCGACGGTGGTGGTGCGGTCGCGCACCGCGAAGCGGTCGCCCGGCAGGTGCACCGTGCGGCGCACCCGCGCGCCGCCGTCGCGCGAGACCGCGAGGCAGACCGTGCCGACCGGCTTGTCCTCCGTCCCGCCGCCGGGCCCGGCGATGCCGGTGACCCCGACCCCCACCGACGCGTCGAGCGCGTCGCGGGCCCCATCGGCCAGCGCATCCGCCACCTCCGGCGACACCGCGCCGTGGGCCGCGATCAGCGCCGGGTCGACCCCCGCCAGCTCCGTCTTGGCCTCGTTGGAGTACACGACCACGCCGCCCGCCACGTACGCCGACGAGCCGGCCAGGTCGGTCAGCCGCCCCGCCAGCAGCCCGCCGGTGCACGACTCGGCGGTGGCGATCGTCAGCCCGGTGCCGCCCAGCAGCTGCGCCACGATCGCGTCGATCGTCGCGCCGTCCTCGGAGAACAGCACGCGCGCGTGGCGCTCCCGGACGCCCGCCACGAAGTCCCCGTAGACGCCGGCAGCCGCGGGCTCGTACACCGTCGCGACCTCGATCTCCCCGCGCCGCAGGCAGGTCGTGATCTCCAGCTGCGCCAGGTCGACGCCGTCGGCCGCGATCGACTCGAGGGTGCGCGCGATCTCGGACTCCGGGATCCCGAACAGGCGCAGCATCCCCCGCCGCAGCTCCACCGCGCCGGCGATCGCGGCGCGCAGCGCGTCCGTCTCGAGCGCCGCCCGCCACATCGGCTGGAGCTCGCGCGGCGGCCCGGGCAAAACGAGCACCGTCGGTCCGGCACCGGAGACCGGCGGGACGACGAGGCCGGGCGCCGTCCCGACCGGCTCGAGGATCGTCGCCCCCTCGGGGACCACGGCCTGCTTGCGGTTGGCCGCCCGCACGGCCGCCTGGTCGACCGGCTGGCGCCAGCGCACCGAGAGCCGCTGCAGGATCGCCCAGATGCGCTGCTCGAGCGCCGGGTCGAGCACCATCTCGCGCTCGGCCCACTCGCCGACGACGGTCGCGGTCAGGTCGTCGGCCGTCGGCCC
The DNA here is from genome assembly GCA_034664525.1 of Solirubrobacteraceae bacterium. Taxonomy (GTDB): domain Bacteria; phylum Actinomycetota; class Thermoleophilia; order Solirubrobacterales; family Solirubrobacteraceae; genus DATLGB01. Next base: position 8,126 of record JAXDHL010000495.1, on the reverse strand, counting down.
GAGGCCGCCCGTGGTCACGATCAGGTCGACGCCGAGCGCCGCCTGCGAGTCCAGCGCCGCCCGCATGTCCTCGGCCCGGTCCCCCACGATCAGGATCTGGGCGCAGTCGACGCCGATCTCGCGCAGCCGCTCGGACAGCCACGGCCCGTTGCCGTCCGGGATGATCCCGGTCAGCACCTCCGTGCCGGTGACGACGATGCCGGCGCGCGCGCTCACTGGCAGGTCGGCCACGCGGCGGCGCTCAGCACCCGCGGCTTGCGCCCCGGGCGCAGGTCGTACCCGATCCCGGCCGCGGTGGCGGGCACGGGGTAGGACTTGCCGCCGATCCGCATCCGCGCGTTGCCGTTGCCGAACGTCACCTTCAGCCGCTTGGCCGCGAACAGCCGGGTCGTCTGGCCCGCACTGAGGTTCTGGCTGTTGATCAGCACCTTGCCGGTGATGCCGCTGACCAGGCAGACGTTCACCGTGCCGGTGGGGACGATCCGCATGTGGACCATCGTCGGCACCGCGGCCTGGTGGCGCTTCGAGGACTTCTTCGTCGCCGACGGCGAGGCCGACGGCGTCGGCGTCACCTGCGCGGCCGAGTCCGAGGGCGAGGGCGAGGACCCGGAGTTCCCCAGCTGGCCGAGCGCGTAGAGCGCCCCCAGGAGGACCACCACGAAGATCCCGACCACCGCGAACGGCGGGACGCCCCATCCGCGCCGCTGCCGGCGCGACGCCGAGCGCGGGGAGAACGGCAGCAGGTCCTGCGGTCCCGGGCGCTCGAAGCGCTGCTTGTACTCCTCGACGAGCATCTTGGAGTCCAGCCCCAGGAAGTCGCCATAGGTCCGCAGGAACGTGCGCACGAACGTGGGACCGGGCAGCAGGTCCCATTCCTCGTTCTCGAGCGCGCGCAGATACTTGGCCCGGATCTTGGTCTGGGACTCCACTTCCACGATGTCGATCCGCTTGCGCATGCGCGTCTCGCGGAGCGTGGAACCGATGTCCGGCACGTGCAGGAGGTTAGGAGTCGTCGTCCGGCGGCTCGGGCTCGGGATCCGAGAGCACCGAGGGCGGCGTCGAGCCGAGCCGGCCTGCCTCCGCCAGGTTGGCCAGCACCCGCGGCACGTCGCCCTCGGCGATCAGGACCTGGCGCGGCTTGGAGCCCTCGTAGCCGGAGATCACGCCGCGGCGCTCGAGCATGTCGATCAGCCGCCCCGCCCGTGTGTAGCCGAGCCGCAGGCGGCGCTGCAGCATCGACGTCGACGCGGTCTGCATCTCGGCCACGAGCCGGATCGCATCCTCCAGCAGCGGGTCGTCGTCCGGGTCGAAGTCGGTGTCCTGCGCGCTCCCGGCGGCGGCTTCCTCGGCGACCTCCTCGAGCAGCTCCGCGCGGAACTCCGGCTCGCCCTGCTTGCGCCACTGCTCGGTGAGGTCGAGGATCTCCTCCTCGTCGATGTAGGCGCCCTGGATGCGCTGCAGCCGCGACGACCCGACCGGCGAGAACAGCATGTCGCCCTGGCCCAGCAGCGCCTCGGCGCCGTTCTGGTCGAGGATGACGCGCGAGTCGGTCTGCGACGACACGGCGAACGCGATCCGCGACGGCACGTTGGCCTTGATCATGCCGGTGATGACGTCCACGCGCGGGGACTGCGTGGCGAGCACCAGGTGGATGCCGACCGCGCGCGCCTTCTGGGCGATCCGGATGATCGAGTCCTCGACGTCGGCCGGCGCGACCATCATCAGGTCGGCGAGCTCGTCGATGATGCACAGGATGTACGGCAGCGGCGCCTCGCCGCGCGAGGCGCGCACCTTGTTGAGCTCGACCAGCGAGCGAGTGCGGGCGAGCGACATCTGCCCGTAGCGCTGCTCCATCTCGCGCACCAGGTTCTGCAGCGCGGTGGCCGCCTTGCGCGGGGAGGTGATCACCGGCGTGAGCAGGTGCGGGACCGACTCGTAGTGGTTGAGCTCGACCTGCTTGGGGTCGACGAGCACGAGCCGGACCTCGTGCGGGGTCGCGTTGAGCAGGATGCTCGACAGCATCGCGTTGACGCAGCCGGACTTGCCGGCGCCGGTCGTGCCGGCGACGAGCAGGTGCGGCATCTTGGCCAGGTCGGCGGCGATCGCCCGGCCGGCGACGTCCTTGCCGAGGCAGACCGTCAGCGGTGACCAGCCCTCCGGCGGGCGGCTCATCACGTCGCCGAGGTGGACGATCCGGCGGTTCGGGTTCGGGACCTCCACCCCGACCGCCTGCTTGCCCGGGATCGGCGCCAGCACGCGGATGTCGGACGCGGCGAGGGCGTAGGCGAGGTCGTCCTTGAGCTGGGCCACCTTGGCGACCTTCGTGCCGGGGGCGAGGCGCAGCTCGAAGCGCGTGATGTGCGGCCCGGAGACGGTGCCGATCACCCGCGCCTCGACCCCGAAGTGGCCGAGCGCCTCCGTGAGCGCGCGGGCCGTCTCCTGCTGGCCGGCGGTGTCGGGGCGCGAGGCGGCCTCGGACGAGCGCTTGAGGAAGCGCGGGTCGGGCATCCGCCAGACGAAGCCCGGGTCGTCGGTGACGTGGGAGCGCAGGCGGCCCTGCGGCGTGAGGTCGAGCTGCGTGACGTCGAGCTTCTCGACGCCGGGCTGGTCCTCGTCCTCGAGCAGCGTGCCCTCGGCCGGCGCCTCCTCCTCCTCTGGCTCCGGCACCGGGTCCGGCTCGGGTGACGGCGCGGGCTCGACGCGGTACGCCTCGATCTCCGGCTCGTCGTCCTCCGGCCAGAACGGCGGGGCCTCGATCGTCTCCTCCTCGACGGCCGGCGCGGCGCGCGTGACCCGCGAGCGCGTCCCGCGCGTCTCGAGGTCGGCGAGCTCGGTGGCGCTGCGGGCGGGCCGGCGCCGGGTGGCGACCTCGTCGCGGACGCGCCGGGTGGACGCCGTCACCGCGGTGACGTGGTCCGAGGTCGCGCGCACGACGGAGGAGATCGAGGCGCCCGTCAGCAGCAGCGCCGCGGCGGCGAACAGGAAGACGCAGACGATGTGGGCGCCGACGGTGCCGAGCGCGAGCGAGATAACGGCGTACAGCGCCTCGCCGACCATGCCGCCGTGCGCCTTGGCGTAGGCCACGTCGAAGTTGCGCACGTGCTCGCCGCCGGGGCCCATCCCGAACGTCCCGGCCGTCAGGCCGAGCACCAGCGCGGCGAACAGGCACAGGGTGCCCGCGCGGATCGGCCGCCAGGCGGGCAGCACCGGCTTGAGCACGAGCAGCGCGCCGGCGGCCATCGTCACGACCGGAGCGACGACGTGCACGCCGCCGACCAGCCACTTGAGGCCGCCGACGGCACCCTCCCCCACCTGGCCGCCGTCCCAGTGCAGCCAGATGACGAAGGCGAAGAAGACCGCCGCGGCGACGAGGGCGAGCCCGACCAGATCGGTGTGGTGCTGCTCGAGCTGGAAGCCGGCCCGCCGAGCCGCCCGCTTGCGGCCCTTGCCCGGCGCGCGCTTGGGGGCCTTCTTGCGGGTCGTCGGAGCGCGGGTGGAACGGGTCGCCATGGCCCCGGACCCTTCGACGCGGGGGCCGCCAGCCCTCCACACCCGCGCGGAGCACCGTCTAAAACCCTGCTGAAGACGCGTCTTTAAGTTTGCCGGCCCGGCCTACCATGGCCTCATGGACTCCCGACCCGCCCGCGTCCTGGTCGTCGAGGACGACGAGGACATCGCGCAGGTTCTGCAGCGCTCGCTGCGCCTGGAGGGCTACGAGGTCAGGATCGCCGGCGATGGCGTCGACGCGCTCGACCAGTTCCATGCCTTCCTCCCGGACCTGCTCGTGCTCGACCTCGGACTGCCGCGGCTGGACGGGATCGAGGTCGCCAAGCGGCTGCGCACCGACGGCGAGGACGTCCCGATCCTGATGCTGACCGCCCGCGACGCGCTGGAGTCGCGCGTCGAGGGCCTCGACACCGGCGCCGACGACTACCTCGTCAAGCCGTTCGAGCGCCAGGAGCTGCTGGCCCGCCTGCGCGCCCTGCTGCGCCGGCGGCCGCCGCGCGGGATGGCGCCGCTGTCGGTCGGCGACCTCAGCCTCAACCCGGACACCCACGAGGTGTTCCGGGGCGAGCGCCGGATCGAGCTCACCCAGCGCGAGTTCGAGCTGCTCGAGTACCTGATGCGCAACGAGCGGCTCGTGATCTCGCGCCAGCGGCTGCTCGACGAGGTCTGGGGCTACGACCCGTTCTCGATCACCAACACGATCGAGGTCTTCGTGTCCAATCTGCGACGAAAGCTCGAGGCCGGTGGCGAGCCTCGCCTCCTTCACACGGTCCGCGGCGCAGGCTACGTCCTCCGCGTATAGGCGCCTGCCGATCCGCTGGCGGCTCGCCGGCGGCTCCGCGGTCCTGACGCTCGTGATCCTGTGCGGGTTCGCGACGATCGTCGGCGTGCTCACCGTGCGCCGGCTGCACGGCGATTTCGACCAGCAGGTCTCGCAGGCGGCGGACGAGCTCCAGCGCTCGCTCGAGCTCAAGGTCGACTACACGACCGGTGACGTGGCCTGCCAGACGACCGCCTGCCCGATCGCGAACCTGACGGACTACGCCGCGCCGCAGCGCGCGATCGTCCGCATCGTCACGCTCGACGGCGACGCGGTGAAGAAGTCGCAGGGGGCGCCGTTCCTCGGTGTCCCCGGCGGGCCGCAGACGCGCGACTTCGGCCCCTACCGCGTCGAGTCGCGCCCGCTGCGGGTGACCGGCCTCACGTACGGGACGCTCTACGTCCAGTACGCCCGTCGCCGCTCCGACGTCGACGCGACCGCCGCGCGCGTGCGCTTCTTCCTCGCCCTCGGCGTGCTCGGCGGGGCGGCGCTGGCCCTGCTGGCCGGCCTGGCCACGGCGCGGCGCGCGATGTCGCCGATCGCCGAGCTGACCGAGACCGCGCGCCAGATCGCCCGCACGCGCGACCCCTCGGTGCACATCCCGCGCTCCGAAGCCGACGACGAGGTGTCCCTGCTGGCCGCGACGCTCGAGGAGATGCTGCGGTCGCTCGACGAGGCGCGCTCGGACACGGAGTCCGCGCTCGCCCGCCAGCGCGAGTTCGTCGCCGACGCCTCGCACGAGCTGCGAACGCCGCTCACCAGCGTGCTCGCGAACCTCGAGCTGCTCGAGGAGGAGCTGGCCGGCGAGCAGCGCGACACCGCGGCGTCCGCCCTGCGCTCCACGCGCCGGATGCGGCGCCTGGTCGCCGACCTGCTGCTGCTGGCCCGCGCCGACGCCGGCCGGGCGGCGCCGCACCGGCCGGTGGACCTGTCGCGGATCGTGGTCGAGGCGGCGGCCGAGCTCGAGCCGGTCGCGGACGAACACGAGCTGATGGTGGACGCGCCGGCGGGCATGATCGTCGACGGGGCCCGCGACGAGTTGCACCGGCTCGTGCTGAACCTGCTGGAGAACGCGGTCAAGCACACCGCGCGCGGGACGCCGATCCGCGCCACCGTCCGCCACGACGGCGACGGCGTGCGGGTGACCATCGAGGACGAAGGGCCCGGCGTCCCGCCCGAGCTGCGTGGACGCATGTTCGACCGATTCGTCCGCGGAGCGGCCGATCGAGGCGGCTCCTCGGGCCTCGGCCTGTCGATCGTGCGGGCGGTCGCGGTCACCCACGGCGGCACCGTGAAACTCGAGGATCCGCCGTCCGGCCGCGGTGCACGGTTCGTCGTCAGACTGCCTGCGGGTGCAAGGGATCGTGCCGAGTCGGCGCAGCTACCAGTTACTTGAGCTCTGTCGCCAAACCTGGCGCGTTAGCACTCTCAGGGTGCGATGGACCGTCTAGAGCCAAATTGAAGGCGTGCCGAAGCTACCGAAGGCCGAAGCCCTGTGCTCGGCTCCGGCCGACGGCTTGCAGAAAACCCGTACTTCCCTCACCATTGCCCGAGTTGAGACCGGACAAAACCTGACCCCATGAAGGTGTTGCCGCACCGACATGGTTCCCAAGGAGGGGTCACCGTGGGCTTTGCGCACTGAAACGACTGCTGACTGAAACTGCTGAAGGGCGCCCCAAGAGGCGCCTTTCGCGTTTCAACCCCGCTATCGGCAGCTTTCCGCGAGACCTTGAGCGTTACGCCGCCGACCTGGCCACCGGCGTCGGCCGCGGCGCCGCGTAGTCGCTCACGCGCCGCTCGAGCGACAGCTCGGCCTCGAAGTCCGCCTCGCTGGAGTGCCGGAACGCCAGACCGCTGTTGGAGACCAGGTCGATGAACAGCTCGACCAGCGCCTCGTCGAGCTGGGTCCCCGCGACGCGGCGCAGCTCCGCGAAGGCGTCGCCGGTCGACACCGGGCTGCGATAGGTGTCGCGCGCGGTGATCACGTCGTAGACGTCGGCGACGGCCAGCACGCGAGCGCCGAGCGGGATGTCGTCGGCCGACAGGCGGTCGGGATAGCCGCGGCCGTCGATCCGCTCGTGATGGCTGCGCACGATCTCGGCGACCTGGCCGTAGCCCTCGATCTCCGCGATCAGCTCGGCCCCGATCTCCGGATGGCGCCGGACGATCTCGTACTGCTCGTCGGTCAACGGGGTGTTCGCGAGCAGGATCGAGTCGGGGAAGATGAACTTGCCGATGTCGTGGAACAGGCCGGCGGTGTGGAACAGCTCCTGCTCCGCGGTCGAGAGCCCGAGCTCGCGGGCCACCTCACGGGCGTAGCGGGCGACCGCGGCCGAGTGGCGGGCGGTCATGTGGTCGCGCAGGTTGAGCGTCTTCATCGTGGTGGAGATGAGCCCGAACTGCAGCGCGGCCAGCTGGCGGTTGCGCTCCTCGAGCTCCTCCCCGCGCTCGAACGCCTGCAGCGCCGTGCGCAGCATCCACTGGAACAGCAGCACGACGATCCCGGCGAGCACCGTCGCGCCGGGCCCGAAGCGGAAGTTCGCCCAGGCGACGCCGACCACGAGCAGCGAGGTGGCGAGCTCGACGCCCAGGACGCGCGCGTAGACGTCCATGAAGCCGACCTTCCAGGACTTCTCCTCCGCCGCCACCAGGTAGCCCCAGATGAGCACGAAGTTCAGCAGGTGGGTGATCGCGTACGTCACGAACACCAGCAGCGCGAACGTCACGTCGCTCGTGGCGTGCGGTGCGAGCTGGTGGGCGACGAGCGCGCCGACGAGCGGGAAGACGGCGTGGGTGAAGAGGTTCGAGATCGTGTAGCGCACCGGCAGCCGGCGGGGGTGGACGGAGATCACCACCGCGCTGACGACACCGATCAGCACGGCCGGCGCCGGGCCGAGCAGCACCATCGCCAGCACGAGCGCCGAGAATGCGCCCGTCACGCGGATGCCGCGGACGACGAGCGCGAGCGCCATGCTCGCGCCGGCGAAGGCCATCAGGGTCGCGAGCAGCCAGGCCGGCTGCCAGTCGCTCGCGCGCGAGGACATCGCGGCGATCGCGATCGCCAGAAGGAGTCCCCCCACCTGTATGACCATCAGTACGGTTTGCCGCCCGCGCGCCACATTTGGGTCATCGGCAATACCAGGGGAAAGCTGTAGTACCGCGGCCGGTCCGCCGGGGTGAATAGCCTGCCGCCCGTGGGTTCCAGTACAGCACCGCTCCGCATGCCGGAATATCGACGGCTGCTGCTGTCCTACGTCGTCAACGAGCTCGGCGATGCGATCGCCATCGTGGCCCTCGCCGTGCTGGTCTTCGACCGCACCGGCGACGCCCTCGCGACGACCGCCCTCTTCATCGCCGCGAAGTTCCTCCCGGCCCTGCTCTCCCCCGCGCTGGTCGCGCGCGTGGACCAGCTCGCGCCGCGGCGCTCGCTGCCGGCGATCTATGTCGTGGAGGCGCTCGTCTTCGTCGCCCTGACCGTCGTCGCCGACGACGCCTACGCGCTGGCCGCCGTGCTGGGCCTCGCGCTCGTGGACGGGACGCTGGCGCTGGCCGGCCGCGGTCTCGCGCGCGGCGCCGTGGCGACCGTGCTCGCCCCGCACGGCCTGCTGCGCGAGGGCAACGCGATCATGAACGTGGGCTTCGGGGTGGCGCTGGTCGCCGGCACCGGGCTCGGCGGCGCGATCGTGTCCGCCCTGGGGGTGCAGGCGGGCCTCATCATCGACGCCGCCTCGTTCGCCGTCATCGCCGCCGTGGTCGCGGGTCTGCGCACGCCGGCGGCGGGCCACGGCGAGCCCGAGCG
>JAXDHL010000494.1:0-3791 GCA_034664525.1 Solirubrobacteraceae bacterium | reverse complement strand
ATCGAGCCCAACTCGCTGTTCGCGCACTTCTGGGGGCTCAAGCCCGACGGCCGGCACTTCATCGCCATCACCGACCCGGACACGAAGCTCGGCGCGCTGGCGAGCGAGCACCGCTTCCGCCGGACGTTCGTCAACGACCCCGACATCGGCGGCCGCTACAGCGCCATGTCGTACTTCGGGCTCGTCCCGGCCGCCCTGATCGGGGTCGACGTCGAGGGCCAGTTGCACGCCTCCGAGGTCGCCGAGCAGAACTCCGCGGACTTCGCCGACCCGCACGCCAACTCGGGCCTGTGGCTGGGCTGCACGCTCGGCGCGCTGGCGCGGGCCGGCCGCGACAAGCTGGCGTTCGTGATCGACGCGCCGATCGAGGCGTTCGGGCTGTGGGCCGAGCAGCTGATCGCCGAGTCGACGGGCAAGCAGCGGACCGGCGTGCTGCCGATCGCCGACGAGCCGCCCGCCGACCCAGGCGCCTACGGGGACGACCGCGTGTTCCTGCACGTCCGCAACGCCGATGCCCCCGACGCCGCCCACGAGGCGGCGGTGAAGGCGCTGGCGGCCGCCGGGCACCCGACGATCACGGTCAACGCCCACGGCGCGGGCGACCTCGGCCGCCTGTTCTTCTTCAGCGAGTTCGCGACCGCGGTCGCCGGCTGGGCGCTCGGCATCAACCCGTTCGACCAGCCGAACGTGCAGGAGGCCAAGGACAACACGAACAAGGTCCTGGCCGAGAACCCGCCCGAGCCCGAGCACGGCGAGCTCGCCGAGCTGCTTGAGGCGCTCGCCCCGCCGCACTACTTCGCGATCATGGGCTACCTGCCGTACGACGACGCGATCGAGGCGGCCGTTTCCCGCCTGCGCTCCGCGCTGATCGCCAGGAACGGCGTCGCCACCACCTGGGGCTACGGGCCGCGCTTCCTGCACTCCACCGGGCAGTTCCACAAGGGAGGCCCACCGACCGGGCGCTTCCTGCAGCTCGTCCACGACGACCCGACCGACGCCGACATCCCCGGCGCCGGCTACGGCTTCCGCAAGCTCATCTCCGCGCAGGCCGACGGCGACCTCCAGACCCTGCGCGGCCACGGGCTGCCCGCCGTGCGCGTGCGGCTGCCGGCGGCCGACCTCGCCGCCGGCATCGACCGACTGACGGCCACCATCTAGGGGAAGGAGCACGCGCATGCAGATCGGCTTCATCGGGCTGGGCAAGATGGGCGGCAACATGGTCCACCGGATCCGGCGGGATTCCGACCACGACGTGGTCGCCTTCGACTTCTCCCAGGACGCGGTGGCGGCCGCGGAGCAACACGGCGCCAGCGGCGCGTCATCGCTCGAGGACCTGGTCTCCAAGCTCGCGGCCCCCCGGATCGTCTGGATCATGGTCCCAGCCGGCGACCCGACCGAGAAGACGGTTCAGCAGCTCGCCGGGCTGCTCGACGAGGGCGACACGATCGTCGACGGCGGCAACTCCAACTGGCACGACGACGCGCGCCGCGGCGAGGAGCTCACCGGCCGCGGCCTCAACTACGTCGACGTCGGCGTGTCCGGTGGCGTCTGGGGCCTGGAGGTCGGCTACTGCATGATGGTCGGCGGCACCGACGACGGCGTGCAGCGGCTGACGCCGATCCTCGACGTGCTGGCGCCGCCCGACGGCTGGCGGCACTTCGGCGGGCCGGGCGCCGGCCACTTCGTGAAGATGGTCCACAACGGCGTCGAGTACGGGATGATGCAGGCCTACGCCGAGGGCTTCGAGCTGATGCACAAGTCGCAGTTCCCGATCGAGATGGGCGAGGTCGCGAAGCTGTGGCAGCAGGGCTCGGTCGTGCGCTCGTGGCTGTGCGAGCTGGCCGCGAACGCGTTCGAGGCGGAGGGCAACGACCTCGAGGGCCTGAAGGGCCACGTGGCGGACTCGGGCGAGGGCCGCTGGACGGTCTTCGACGCCATCGACCACGACGTGCCGACCCCCGTGATCACCGCGGCGCTGTACGCGCGCTTCTACTCGCGCGGCAACGGCGACTACACCGCTCGCGTGCTGGCGGCGTTGCGCAACCAGTTCGGCGGCCACGCGGTGGAGCGCTCCTCCTCGTGAGCACGGAGACCCCCGCCCAGACGGCCGCCCAGCAGGACAACCCGCTCACCGAGGGTCTCGAGCGCCTGCCCGTCCCGCCGACGGTGCTCGTCATCTTCGGCGCCACGGGCGACCTGGCCAAGCGCAAGCTGCTGCCGGCGCTGTACAACCTCGCCCACGAGGGCGCGCTGCCCGAGCGCTTCAGCCTGATCGGCGTCTCGCGCTCGGGCATGAGCGACGAGGACTTCCGCGCCAACGCGCGCGAGGCGATCACGCAGTTCTCGCGCCGCGAGCCCGACAAGGACGTGCTCGAGGCGCTGCTCGGGCGCATGCGCTACCTCGGGTTCACGTTCGACGACGCCGGCGGCTACGAGCAGCTCGCGAAGGCGCTCGAGGCGGCCGACGAGGAGGCCGGCCAGCCGCTCAACCGGGCCTACTACCTGTCGACCGCGCCCGAGTTCTTCTCGGTCATCCCCCAGCAGCTGCACGAGGCCGGCCTGCACAAGCACCCGAAGGTCGACGTGCGGCTGATCATCGAGAAGCCGTTCGGGACCGACCTGCAGTCCGCCCGCAAGCTGCAGAGCGTCGTCAACCGGGCCTTCCGCGAGAACCAGATCTACCGGATCGACCATTATCTGGGCAAGGAGACGGTCCAGAACATCATGGCCTTCCGGTTCGCGAACTACATGTTCGAGCCGGTCTGGAACCGCAACTTCATCGACCACGTGCAGATCACGGCGGCCGAGGACATCGGCATCGGCTCGCGCGCCGGCTACTACGACGGGTCGGGCGCGCTGCGCGACCTGGTCCAGAACCACATGATGCAGCTGCTGACGCTGGTGTGCATGGAACCGCCGGTCTCCTTCCAGGCCGAGAAGGTCCGCGACGAGAAGGTCAAGGTTCTCCAGGCGATCCAGCCGATGACGCCCGAGCAGGTCGCCGAGCGCACCGTGCGCGCCCAGTACGACCGCGGCGTCGTCGCCGGCGAGGAGGTGCCCGCCTACGGCGAGGAGGAGGGCGTGCCGCCCGACAGCGAGACCGAGACCTACGCGGCGCTGTGCCTGGAGGTCACCAACTGGCGCTGGGCGGGCGTGCCGATCTGCCTGCGCACCGGCAAGCGCCTGGCCCGCAAGGTCACCGAGATCGCCGTCCAGCTCAAGCCGGTCCCGCACATGGCCTTCCAGGAGCCGGGGTCGGTCGGCGTCGTCCCGAACCAGCTGGTGATCACGCTGCAGCCGGACGAGGGCGTGTCGCTCAAGCTCGGCGCCAAGATCCCCGGCCCGCGGATGCGCATCCGGCCGGTGATGATGGAGTTCCACTACGGGACCTCGTTCCTGTCGCAGTCCCCGGAGGCCTACGAGCGGCTGATCATCGACGCGATGCGCGGCGAGGCGACGCTGTTCACGCGCAACGACGAGGTCGACGCGCAGTGGTCGATCATCGACCCGATCCTCCAGACCTGGCACAAGGAGCACCGGCCCCCGCTGGTGACCTACCCGGCCGGCTCGCAGGGACCCAAGGAGGCCGAGAAGCTGCTGGGTGAGGGCCGGACCTGGCGGCGTCTGTGAGCGTGGCCGCCCGCACGGAGGACCACCGATGACCGACGAGGAGGTCTGGCGCGAGCAGGACACGACGCCGAGCAAGGTCGAGGAGGCGCTGCGCCGCCTGCTCGCCGAGCGCCATCAGCGGACGGGCTCGGTCGCGCCGGCGCGGGTGCTCAACCTCGTGG
>JAXDHL010000493.1:0-3622 GCA_034664525.1 Solirubrobacteraceae bacterium | reverse complement strand
GTCTACGAGCACTTCGGGATCACCGCCGAGGCGGTGGCCGAGAAGGCGCGCGCGTCGCTGCAGCGCGCCTCGTAGCCCCAGGTCGCAGAAGGTGATGCGGGTGCGTCCAACCTCCGGGCGCCTCCCGCATCCCACCTGCGATGACCCCAGCGACCGCCCCCAAGACCGCCACCGCTGACGCCCTGCTCGACGCCGTCCTCGCCGCGTGCGAGGACGACCGCGCCTCCCATCTCGCCGGCATGCTGGCCGCGACCGACCGCCGCGTGCTGCTGCACGGGGCGTCCGTGGCCACGCTCGCGCTGGCGATGGGCCGCCGCGCCGGGCTCGCCCACGCGCAGCTGCCCGTGCTCGCCCGCGCCGCGCTGCTGCACGACGTCGGGAAGCAGTACGTCCCGCGTGTCGTGCTCGACAAGCCGGGCCCGCTCGTCCCGCACGAGCGCGCCGTCGTCGAGGCCCACGCCTCCGTCGGCTCGTTCATGCTGCTGGAGGCCGGGCTCAGGGAGGAGGCGACGATCGTCCGCCACCACCACGAGCGCTGGGACGGCGCCGGCTATCCGGACCGGCTGTTCGGGAGCGCCATCCCGTACGAGTCGCGCCTGATCTTCGTCGCCGACGTGTTCGACGCGATGACCTCCGACCGGCCCTACCGCTTCGCGCTCTCGACCGAGGTCGCGCTGGCGGAGATCGCGGCCGAGGCCGGGCACCAGCTCGACCCGGGCGCCGCCGGCCTGCTCCCGGAGATCCTGTGACGCCCTACGGGTGGGGCGGGTGGGCCGGGTGGTCGTCGCCCTTCGGCCGGTGGCCGGGCGGCCAGCCCGACCACGGCGTGGGCGATGGTGAAGACGTGGCGACGGGTGTCGCCGAGGGGGCCGGAGCGGCAGGCTCGGACGCCGCCGGCTCCGGTGCCGACCCGGGCGCGGTGGGTAGGCCCGCGTCTGGTGCCACGGAGGGCTCGGGCGTTCCCGTAGGCCCCGGCGTCAGGGACGGCGCCGGGGTCCCCGGGGACGGATCGAAGGCCGGCGCGTCCCGGGTCCGCTCCGGGACGTGCCCGCCGCCCTGCACCTGCATCCCCAGGACCCGCAGCCGGGGCGCCGCGCCCTGCGCGGGGCGGGCGGCCACGCTGCGCGCCGAGGTGCGCGTCCGCGTGTGCCGGCGCGCCGCCTGAGCCGAACCTGGCGCCGGGGCGGGCGTCGTCACCGCGGCGAACGCCGTAGCGGGCCGCTCCGCGGGCTTGACCGTGGGCCGGACCGGCCCGGCGCCGCCGAGCACCAGCGCGCCGACCACGGTCGCCGTGGCGGCGGTCGTCGTGCCCGCGGCCAGCCACTTGGGCTTGCCTGCCAGCCACGCGACGGCGCCGGTGCCGGCGCCATGCCCGGCCGCGACCGCTGCGACGGCACCCTTGCCGAGCACCGCCTCGCGCAGGCCGGGGAGCAGGGGAAGCGGCAGCAGCAGCGCCACCTTGCGGCGCCGGTCGCGCAGCTCGTCGCGGTAGGCGGTGCAGCCCGCGCACCGGCGCAGGTGGTTTCGGATCAAGCGGTTGTTCAACCGCCCACCGGTCATCGTCGCCAGCTGCTTGCGCACGGTCTGGCAGGAGGCGTCGCGCGCCGCCCGCTGGTCGGTCAGGGCCGAGCGCGCCTGGAACACCAGTGCCTTGACCTTGCGGCGCTCGACCCCGATCGCGATCGCGATCTCCGCCTGCGAGAGGTCGCCGAGCTCGGACAGCGTGAGCGCCGCGCGCTGCTCGGCGGGCAGGGCGACGATGTCGGCGACGACCTCACGCAGCTCCTCGCGCTCGACCACCTGGTCGGCGACCTCGGCCGCCCGCGCCTCGAGCTCCTCGGCCAGCGCCGCATCCGCGGAGCGCAGCCCGCCGCGCTCGCGCAGCACCATCAGCGCGTTGTTGCGGGCCACGTGGAACAGCCACGCGCGCGGCTGCTCGAGCCGCGTCCCGGCGGTCAGCGTGCGGTGGGCGGCGAGGAAGGTCTGCTGGACGACGTCCTCGGCGGCGGCGGTGTCCCCGACATAGGAGCGCGCGAAGGCCAGCAGCGCGGCGGCGTGCCGGTCGAAGAGCACCGTGAGCGCCGAATCAGGGTGCCGGGGCACCGTCCGTGGCATGAGGGCAACAGCCACCTCGGGCGCAACGCTACGCCTCGGGTCCGGCCGGCTCAACCCGGCGGTGGCCCCAGCGCGAATCCGGGGTAGTGTCCGCCGCGAGGAGACGAGTTCCCACGCGAAGGAGAACCGGTATGAGCCTGGCAGCGGTCAACGAGCGGCTCGCGGCGCTGACCGCGGCCGGAACGAGCGTCTGGCTCGACCAGCTGCGGCGCAGCATGATCGTGTCGGGCGAGCTGCAACGGCTGATCGACGAGGACTGCCTGCGCGGGGTCACGTCGAACCCGTCGATCTTCGAGAAGGCGATCCTCGGCTCCGAGGACTACGACGACGCGCTGGCCGAGGCCGCCGGCGAGGGCCTGAGCGCGCGCGAGGTCTACCGGCGCCTGGCCGTCGCCGACGTGCAGGCCGCCGCCGACGTGCTGCGCCCGGTCTACGAGGGCGCGGGCGGGCGCGACGGCTTCGTGTCGCTGGAGGTCGCGCCGCGGCTCGCCGACGACACGGAGGGGACGCTCGAGCAGGCGCGCCTGTATTGGACGCTCGTCGACCGGCCGAACCTGATGGTCAAGATCCCCGCCACCGACGCGGGCATCCCGGCGATCGAGCAGGCGCTCTACGAGGGCATGAACACCAACGTGACGCTGCTGTTCAGCGTCGCCGCCCACGAGCGCGTGATGGACGCGTTCATCTCCGCGATGGAGCGCCGCCGGGCGGAGGGGAAGTCGCTCGACGTGCACTCGGTCGCGTCGTTCTTCGTCTCGCGCGTCGACACCGAGGTCGACAAGCGCCTCGAGGCGCTGGGCCGCGAGGACCTGCAGGGCCGCGCCGGGCTGGCCAACGCGCGCGCCGCCTACCGCGGCTTCCGGGCCGTCTTCGACGGCGAGCGCTTCGCGGCGCTGCGCGACGCCGGCTGCCCCGTCCAGCGCCCGCTGTGGGCGTCGACCGGCGTCAAGAACCCGCGCTACCCGGAGACGCTGTACGTCGACGGGCTCGTCGGGCCGGACACCGTGAACACGATGCCGCTGGCGACGCTCGCGGCCGCCGCCCAGTCGGCGAACATCACCGGGTCGACCGCCGCGCAGGACCCGCAGCCCGACCTCGACGCGCTGGCGCAGGCCGGCATCGACCTCGGCGAGGTCACCGCCCTGCTGCTCGAGCAGGGCGTGCAGCTGTTCAAGGACGCGATGCGGCAGCTGCTCGAGGGCATCGAGGCGCGCCGCGAGGCGATCGTCACCGGCCGGCCGCCCACGATCGAGGCCGACCTGCCGCCCGCGCTGGAGGCGCCGGTGGCGGCGATGGCCGCCCGGGCGGGCGACGAGGACGTCGCCCGCCGGATCTGGCTCCGCGACGGCACGCTGTGGGCGCCCGAGGGCACGCCCGAGGTCACCAACCGGCTCGGCTGGCTGACCGTCGCCGAGAAGGTCGGCGAGGACCTGGACTCGCTGACCGCGTTCGTCGACGAGGTCAAGGCGGACGGGCTGACCACCGCCGTCCTGCTGGGCATGGGCGG
>JAXDHL010000492.1:0-4066 GCA_034664525.1 Solirubrobacteraceae bacterium | reverse complement strand
CGCACGTCCAGTACTTCACCCGCCCGAGCATGGTCGCGCTGCTGCGGCGCACGGGCTACACGCCGCTGGCGATGGTCACCGCGCCCAAGACGTTCAGCGTCCGGTATTACCTGTGGCGGCTCAGCGGCTACTCGCCCAGCGTGTCGGCGGCGCTGATCCGCGTCGCCACCGCGGTCCGCCTGGCCGAGCGCCTATGGACGCCGGACTTCCGCGACCGCCTCGGCGTCGTGGCCCGCAAGGCTCCGGGAAGCGATCGCGGCTAAGGATCCAGGTCAAGCGCCAAAGTTCTGGGCCGCGCGGCCGTATACCGGGGCATGTGCCGCTCCGCGCGCGTCCTGCTGGTCCTGCTGGTCACCCTGGTGGCCGCTCCCGCCCACGCGCTGGCCGCCGGCCCCGTGGTCGCCGTCATCGACTCCGGCGTCGACCTCACTCACCCGGCTCTGCGCGGCCACCTGTGGACCAACCCGGGCGAGGTCGCCGGCAACGGGATCGACGACGACGGCGACGGCGTGGTGGACGACGTCCACGGCGCCGACATGGTTGACGGCGACGGCCGTCCGGACGATCGGGACGGGCACGGCACGCACGTCGCCGGGATCATCGCCCTCGACGGACGGCGCGCCACCGGCGCCCGCCTGATGGCCGTGGGCGTGCTGGGCGCCGACGGCCGGGGGACCGGCGCCGACCTCGCCCGCGGGATCGACTATGCGGTCGCCCGTGGTGCGCGCATCCTCAACCTGAGCCTCGCCTACTACGGCCCGGATCCCGACCTGCGCGCCGCCCTGGAGCGCGCCGTCGCCGCCGGCGCCACGATCGTCACCGCCTCGGGCAACGACGCCGCCGACCTCGACGCCGCGCCGACCTACCCGGCCGCCTTCCACCTCCCGGGCATGATCGTGGTCGCCTCCGCGACCGGCGGCGGCGGCCTCGCCGCCTCGTCCAGCTACGGCTCGGAGGTCGTGGACCTCGCGGCCCCGGGGATGCACGTGCGATCGACGCTCCCGCGCGGTCGCTGGGGGCGCATGTCGGGGACCTCGCAGGCGACCGCCGTCGTCTCGCGCGCGGCCGTCGCCCTGCTGAAGGCGAACCCGTCGCTGACCGGCGCGCAGGTGCGGAGCGCCCTCGTCTCCAGCGTGCGCGCCGCGCCCGCCACCCGCGGCGACACGATCTCCGGCGGCGTGCTCAACGCTGCCGCCGCGCTGAGAACGCTGCTGGGCTGAGCAGTATCGTCGGACCGGCATGGACGACGCCCGCCTGGAACGCGAGCTGCACGAGATCGGCAAGACGCTGGCCGCGGCGATGCCCTCGGCGATGCGCAACCCGCTCAAGGCCATCGACGACAAGGCGATGGACCTCGCGTCCGCCGACGCCGAGCTCAAGGCCGCGCTGTTCCGCTTCGTCGACGTCGTGCCCGCCTGCCGCAACCTCGACGACCTCGCCCGTCACCTGACCGGCTTCCTCGGCGAGGTGGAGTCCAGGCCGCCGCCCATCGCCGCCGCGATGCGGATGGGCAATTCGCGCGCCGGCCGGACCGCGCTCGGCGCCGCGGCCGCGGCCGGCGTCAAGCACATGGCCCACCGCTTCATCGTCGGCGAGTCGCCGAAGGCGGCGATGGGCGAGCTGCGCGGGCTGTGGAAGGACGGCGTCGCCGCGACGGTCGACCTGCTGGGCGAGGCGACGGTCACCCAGGCCGAGGCCGCCCGCTACGCGGACCGCTGCGAGAGCGCCCTGCAGGACCTCGCCGCGGCGACGGCGTCCTGGCCGGCGCGGCCGGGCCTGGAGGGGGACTCGCGCGGGGCGCTGCCGCGCGCGAACCTGTCGGTCAAGGTCTCCGCCCTCACCCCGCTGCTGCGTCCCGACGCGCCGGAGAAGGGCCAGCGCGACGCGGCCGAGCGCCTGCGCCGCCTGCTGCGCCGGGCCAAGGAGCTCGACGCCCACCTGCACATCGACATGGAGTCGCTGGACTCGCGCGACGCCGTGACGCAGCTGATCCTCGACCTGCTGAGCGAGGACGAGTTCCGTGACGGGCCGAGCGCCGGCGTCGTCCTGCAGGCCTACCTGCGCGACTCGCCCGCCACCGCCGACCTGATCCTCGAGTGGGCCACGGGGGGAGCGGGAGCCGGGCGCGTCCACCCGCTGACGGTCCGGCTCGTCAAGGGCGCCTACTGGGACCACGAGATCGTGCAGGCCCGCCAGCACGGCTGGCCCGCCCCCGTCTTCGACGTCAAGGCCGACTGCGACCTGAACTTCGAGGCCCTGACCCGCCGCCTGCTCGACGCGCGCGGGGCGGTGCGGATCGCGGTCGCCTCCCACAACCTGCGCTCGGTCGCGCACGCGATCGCCTACAACCGGCTGACCGGCGGCGAGGACCGCGACGTCGAGCTGCAGGTACTGCGCGGCCTCGGCGACCCGCTGCAGGAGGCGATCGCCGCGATCGACCTGCGGGTCCGCGCCTACTGCCCGGTCGGCGACCTCGTGTCCGGCATGGCCTACCTCGTTCGGCGGCTGCTCGAGAACACCTCGAACGACTCGTTCCTGCTCCAGCAGCAGCAGGGCACGTCGCTCGACACGCTGCTCGCGCGGCCGACGCCCTCCCCCGCCTACGCGTGAGCGCCTTCGCCAACGAACCGGTGCTGGAGCTGCGGCGCGCGCCCGTGCGCGCCGGGCTCGACGACGCGCTGCGCAAGCTCGACGCCGAGCTGCCGCTGCAGGTCCCGGTCTGGGTGGGAAACGAGCGCCGCCGCGGTGACGCGCTGCGGTCGCTCGACCCGTGCCACAGCGACCGCGTGGTGGCCGAGGCGGCGGCGGCCACGCCGGACGAGGTCGACCGCGCCCTCGAGCTCGCCGCCGGACCCGGCTTCCGCAAGTGGAGCGCGACACCCGCCGCCGAGCGCGCGGCCACCCTGCGGCGGGCGGCGCAGATCCTGCGCGACGGCCGGCTGCGCGCCGCCGCGATGGCGGTCCGCGAATGCGGCAAGCCGTGGCCGGAGGCCGACGCCGACGTCTGCGAGGCGATCGACTTCCTGGAGTTCTACGCGCGCGGCGCGGTCGAGCTCGACAAGGGCGCGGAGCTGCTGCAGGTTCCGGGCGAGCGCAACGAGCTGCGCTACGCGCCGCGCGGCGTGGTCGCGGTCATCTCGCCGTGGAACTTCCCGCTGGCGATCCCGCTCGGAATGGCCGCCGCGGGGCTGGCGACCGGCAACGCGGTGCTGCTCAAGCCGGCCGAGCAGGCGCCGGGCTGCGCGCTGATCCTGGCCGAGGCGCTGCGCGAGGCCGGCGTCCCGCCCGAGGCGTTCGCGCTGCTGCCCGGCGAGGGCGATGTCGGCGCCGCGCTGGTCAAGGACCCGCGCGTGCACACGATCGCCTTCACCGGCTCCAACGCCGTCGGCCTTGAGATCGTGCGCGTCGCCGCCGAGGTGCAGCCGGGCCAGAAGCACCTGAAGCGCGTCGTCGCCGAGATGGGCGGCAAGAACTGCGTGATCGTGGACTCCGACGCCGACCTCGACGAGGTCGTCCCCGGGCTCGTGCAGTCCGCCTTCAACTACGCCGGCCAGAAATGCAGCGCGGCGGCACGCGTGCTGGTCCACCAGGCCGGCCACGACGAGCTGCTGGAGCGGCTCGCGGGCGCGGTCGAGGTGCTCGAGGTGGGCCCGGCCGAGCGGCTCGGGATCGACCTGCCGGCCGTCATCGAGCAGGAGGCGCTCGACCGTCATGCGCGCTTCGCCGCGCTCGGCGCCCGCGAGGGGCGGATCGTCGCCCGCGCGGCCGGCCTTCCGGACGGCGGCTTCTACGCGTCCCCGACGCTGGTGGCCGATCTGCCCGAGGGCTCGGAGCTGCTGACGCAGGAGATCTTCGCGCCGCTGCTGACCGTCGAGGCCGTGCGCTCGGTCGACGAGGCGTGCGACCGCGTCGACGCGTCCTCGTTCGCGCTCACCGGCGGACTGTTCGCGCGCAACCCGGAGACCGTCGAGCGGGTGATCGCCCGCTCCCCCGTCGGCAACCTCTACGTCAACCGCGCCATCACGGGCGCGATGGTCGCCCGCCAGCCGTTCGGCGGCAACCGCCT
>JAXDHL010000491.1:0-5076 GCA_034664525.1 Solirubrobacteraceae bacterium | reverse complement strand
GCGGCGGCGCCGCCGCGGTCGACGGCGCGCACCAGCAGGCCGGTCGCCGGCGGCAGCTCGACCGCCGCGCGCAGCTCGGAGGTGACGTACGCCGGCAGCAGCGTGAGGCCGAGCCGGCCCGGCTCGCCGCCGTCCGGGCGCGTGCCCTCGAACTCGACCAGCAGCCGCCGCAGCAGCCCGGCGAGCGTGAGGCGGTCCTCGGGCGAGAGCGCCAGCAGCAGGCGATCGCCGTTGGCGAGGTGGGCCGGGACCGCGGCGGCGACCGCCGTCCGGCCGGGCTCGGCGAGCACGTACCCCGTGGGGCCGACGGCGAGCAGGCCGCGGTCGATCAGGTCGTCCAGCGCGGCGTCGAGGACCGGCGCCGGAAATCCGAGCTCTTCGGTCAGGCGCGCGCGTGTGAGGCCCTCTCCAGCGGGGTCCAGCCGGTCGACCGTGGCCAGCAACGCGAACGCTCCTGGTTCGAGCCCGTGGGCTGCGAACACGCCCTCGAGCTCGCTGTCGAGATGGCGCCGCACCCGAGCCAGCCGGGTCAGCACTGCTACCGGCGAGAAGTCCAGCTCCGGCCGTCGCACGGACCACGAGGCGAGGAGCGCGTCGACGGAATCGAGCGGGATTCGGGCGTCGTCGCGAGGCGGCCGGCGGAGCATGCCCTGACGCTAGCCTCGATCGGTGTCCCGACCAGGAGAAGGTTCAGTGCCCCGCATCAAGATCGGCGTCCAGGTCCAGCCGCAGCACGCGGACTACGAGGGCATGCGCCGAGCCTGGATCGAGGCCGAGGAGATGGGCTGCGACGCCATCTTCAACTGGGACCACTTCTTCCCGCTCTACGGGGAGCCGGACGGGAAGCACTTCGAGTCGCTGACGCTCCTGGGCGCGATGGCCGAGCTGACCGAGAAGGCCCAGATCGGGTCGCTGGTGATCTGCAACTCCTACCGCAACCCCGAGTTGCTGGCCGACGCCCATCGCACGCTCGACCACATTTCCGGCGGCCGCGCGATCCTCGGCGTCGGCGCCGGCTGGTTCCAGCGCGACTACGACGAGTACGGCTACGAGTTCGGGACCGCCCCGGAGCGCGTGAAGGCGCTCGGCAAGGCCCTGCCGCGCATCAAGAGCCGCCTCGGCAAGCTCAACCCGCCGCCGCACGGCAAGCTGCCGATCCTGATCGGCGGCGGCGGCCCGAAGGTCACGCTCAAGCTCGTCGCCCGCCACGGCGACGCCTGGCACTCGTTCGGCGACGTCGAGACCTACAAGCAGAAGGACGCGATCCTGCGGCAGCACTGCGCCGACGTGGGCCGCGACCCGGACGAGATCGAGCGCACCTGGGGCGCCCGCAACACCGATGACGCCGGCCGCGAGGCGCTGGTGGAGGCCGGCGTGACCCACTTCATCGTCGGGGTCGGCGGCAACGGTCAGGGCTACGACCTCACCGAGCTCCGCAATCTCGTGCGCTGGCGCGACGAGCGCGCCGGATGATGCGCGTCGAGCTGCACTTCCATCTGCTGCCGGGCGTCGACGACGGCCCGCGCTCGATGGACGAGACGCTCGACCTCGCCCGGATGGCGGTCGCCGACGGCACCGGCTGCGTCGTCGCGACGCCGCACGTCCACCTGGTCGACGTGGCGACGATCCCGGAGCGGGTGCGCGAGGTCCAGCACGAGCTGGACCGCAACCTGATCCCGCTGGAGGTCCGTGCCGGCGGCGAGATCTCGCCCGCCACCGAGATCACGCCAGAGGCCGCCGAGGTGCTGGCCCAGGGGCCGGCAGGAGCACGCTGGCTGCTGATCGAGGCGCCCCTGGAAGGCCCGGCCGGCCCGTTCCACGCGAGCGTGAACCACCTGGAGGAGCGGGGATTCGGCCTCGTGATCGCCCACCCCGAGCGCAGCCCGGCCGTGCTGCCGCGCGCCGCGTCGCTGGCCGCGCGCGGCCACCGGCTGCAGGTCAACGCCTCGTCGATCGCCGGCGCGCACGGCGAGAGCGCCCGCGAGGGCGCGCTCGACCTCGCGCGCCGGGGGCTCATCACGGCGCTCGCCAGCGATGCCCACCACAGCCGCCGGCCGCCGCGGCTGAGCGAGGCGCTCGAGATCCTGCACGCGCACGGCATCGACGGCCGCGCGCTGGTCGAGGACGCGCCCGTGCACCTGCTGCGCCGCGGGATCGAGCCGGAGCGCCGCGCAGCGTGAGCATCGGGGCGGAGGCCGGGCGCCGCTTCCGCCACTTCGCGCGGGTCGGCCTGGGCGACGCGGCGCCCGACGGCCGTGCGCGCCTGGACGCGCTCGCGCGCTGGCTGCAGGACGCGGCCTACCTGGACGTCATCGACGCCGGCTTCGAAGGCCGCGGCGCCTGGGTCGTCCGGCGCAGCCGCATGGACGTCGCGCGCTTCCCGGGCTTCGGCGAGCAGCTCGAGCTGACGACCTGGTGCAGCGGTCTCGGGAAGATGTGGGCCGAGCGCCGGACCACGATCGCCGGCGACCGTGGCGGCGCCGTCGAGACGACCGCGGTGTGGGTGTTCATCGATCCGGGGTCCGGCCGGCCGCGACCGCTCGAGCCCGAGCAGGTGGAAGTCTGGGGGCCGAGCGCCGGCCACCGCCGCGTGCGCGCACGGCTGACCCACGAGGACCCGCCCGCCGGCGCCCGCGCGGAGGGCTGGCGCTTCCGCCGCGCAGACCTCGACATCGCCGACCACGTCAACAACGCGGCGTACTGGCAGGCGGTCGAGGAGCATCTGGAGCTCGACCCTGCCGTCCCCGTCGTCGCCGAGGTCGAGCACCGCGGGGCGGCGAACGCCGGCGAGGCCGTCATCCGGGGCGGACAAGATCGCTGGTGGATCTGCTCCACCGACGGCGAGACGCACGCGTCGATCCGGCTTACGATGGACGTATGAGCACCGCCGAGGCCGAGCCCACCACCACGCTGAACCCGCTCGACCTGCTCGACACGGACTGGCTTCTCTCAGACGAGGAGCGGCTGATCCGCGACAACGTGCGCAGCTACATCCGCAAGGAGGTGCTGCCGCACGTCGGCGAGTGGTTCGACGAGGCGCAGCTGCCCGCGCGCGAGCTCGCGAAGGCGTTCGGCGATCTCGGCCTGCTCGGCATGCACCTCGAGGGCTACGGCTGTGCGGGCGCGTCGCCGATGGCCTACGGCGTCGCGGTGATGGAGCTCGAGGCCGGCGACTCCGGCATCCGCTCGCTCGTCTCGGTGCAGGGGTCGCTCGCCATGTACGCGATCTGGCGCTTCGGCTCGGAGGACCAGAAGCAGGAGTGGCTCCCCCGCATGGCCGCCGGCGAGGCGATCGGCTGCTTCGGCCTCACCGAGCCCGACTACGGCTCCAACCCCGGGGGCATGCGCACGCGCGCGCGCCGCGACGGCGACGACTGGGTCCTCAACGGCCAGAAGATGTGGATCACCAACGGCTCGATCGCCGACGTCGCGGTCGTGTGGGCGCGCACCGACGACGGCGTCCGCGGCTTCGTGGTCCCGACCGACACGCCCGGCTTCAGCGCGCCCGAGATCCACCGCAAGATGTCCCTGCGCGCGAGCGTCACCAGCGAGCTCGTGCTCGACGACGTGCGGGTGCCCGGCGACGCCCTGCTGCCGCAGTCGACCGGCACGAAGTCCGCGCTCGCCTGCCTGAACGAGGCGCGCGCCGGCATCGTCTTCGGCGCGATGGGCGCGGCGCGCGCGTGCCTGGAGTCCGCGGTCGAGTACGCGAAGACGCGGATCCAGTTCGACAAGCCGATCGGGGCCTTCCAGCTCACGCAGAAGAAGCTGGCCGACATGGCGGTCGAGGTGAACCGCGGCACGGTGCTCGCCTACCACCTCGCGCGCCTGAAGGAGGCCGGGCGGCTCCTGCCCGAGCACGTTTCGATGGGCAAGCTGGCCAACGTCAACAGCGCGCTGTGGGTCGCGCGCGAGGCCCGTCAGGTCCTCGGCGCCAACGGGATCACGCTCGAGTATCCCGTCATCCGCCACATGAACAACCTCGAGTCCGTCGTGACCTACGAGGGCACGGCCGAGATGCACACGCTCGTGCTCGGCGCGGCGCTGACGGGCATCACGGCGTACCGCTGAGCAGCTGACGGCGCTCCGCCCGCGGG
The DNA here is from genome assembly GCA_034664525.1 of Solirubrobacteraceae bacterium. Classification (GTDB taxonomy): domain Bacteria; phylum Actinomycetota; class Thermoleophilia; order Solirubrobacterales; family Solirubrobacteraceae; genus DATLGB01. The sequence goes on along the minus strand of JAXDHL010000491.1, from coordinate 979 downwards.
CGCGCGAGGAAGTCGCGCAGGTGGATGAAGACCGACGCGTGGTTGAGCAGGTTGAAGTGGTTGAGGCTCGTGAGGTGCACGACGTCGTCCGTGCGGATCTCGCAGTCGGCGGGTCCGGCGGCGGAGTCCGAGCGCACGAGCAGGTCCCCGAGCACGAGCCCGACCGGGTGCTTCGGGTCGGCGGTCAGCGTCGCCGTCACGAACAGGTGGTGGACGTCGTCGAGCAGTGGCCCGGCGTCGATCCCGCGCCGCAGGTCGCGGATGCCCGAGCTCCGGTTCTCGAGGATGTTCGCGAACGCCGTCGTCTCCGGCAGCTTGGACAGGAGCCCGGCGGCACGGTGGACGACCTGCTCCAGCGGCGCGCCCTGGTGCGGCGTGCCGAGGCAGGCGACATGGGTCAGGTGGCGGCGCCAGGCGGCGTTGTCGGCGGCGGCGGTCTGCCCCGCCGAGCGCACGACCATGCCGCCCATCGAGTGCCCGACGAGCGCGATCCGCTCGAGCTCGACCGGCCAGTTCGCGGCCACCTCCTCGAGCAGCCACGCCAGCTTGCGACCGTTCTCGACCACCGGTAGGCCGGTGTTGTAGCGGACATGCAGCGGCGTCCAGCCGGCCTGCTCGCGCAGCAGACCGCTGTAGGGCGCGTCGTTGCCGAGCGTCCACGAGCGCTCGGTCTCGAACAGGCCGTGCACGAACACGACGAGCGAGCCGGTCGCGTCGGGGAGGAACTCGTCGAGGCCGTCGCGCGTGGGCGGGACCGGCTCGCCGTCCTGCCACAGGCCGAGCTGGATCGCGAGCGGGTCGTCCTCGAGCGCGAGCTCGTGCCCGATCAGGCCATTGGCGATCGCGATCGCCTGCGAGCCGCGCTTGGAGCGGCTGATCGCCTCGGGGTCCGAGCCGTTCAGCCGCGCGGCCGTCGCCGCCGCCCGCGCACCGACGGCGACGCTCGTCCGCACGCCGGCGTAGACGGCGGTCGAGACGC
>JAXDHL010000490.1:0-4105 GCA_034664525.1 Solirubrobacteraceae bacterium | reverse complement strand
TCTCGCGCTCGAGGTCCATCGAGTCCATGACGCGCTCGTTGACGTCCTGGTTGTCGCGGAACGCGCCGTTCTGCCAGAGCATGGCGTCGACGAGGGTCGTCTTGCCGTGGTCGACGTGGGCGACGATGGCGACGTTTCGGATGTCGTGGCGGCGGGTGAGAGTCATGACGTTGGTCGCACCACGCTAGGGAGTTCACAATGACGGTCAGATGCGCGCGTTCTGGTACGTGATCTCGCTCTTCGCCACCGGCGCGGTGGTGCTGTTCGTCGCGTTCACGACGCTGGCCGGGATCTCACCGGGCGACGCGGCGGTGGGGAGCGCGGTGATCGCGGTCGTGGCGGCGCTGCTGGCGGTGCGCTACGTGCGGCTCGACTACGCCCTGCGCTCGCAGGGCGGCGATCCGCAGCTACGCGATGCCTACAACCGGCAGCGGGAGCGGCGCGGCTTCTAGGACCAGGGCCCGCGGTGACGGCACGTCGCCGTCCGCGAGCAGCGCGTCGAGCAGCGCGAAGCCGTGCTCCCCGCCGCGGATGATCGCCTCGCGCGCGGCCCACTCGGCGGCGCCCTCGGTGAGCCGGACGGCGGGCACGATCCCGACCAGCAGCGCCACCCGCAGCCGCGGGAACCGGGACGCGGAGGCGAAGCGCAGGCAGCGGGCGCGCCGCGCGCGCGTGACGCGATGGTCGCCGCGCGTGCCCACCACCGCGGCGGCGTAGGGACGCAGGCTCTCGCGCGTGCGCGGGTCCAGCCGGTCGTTGAACGCGCGCAGGAACGCGGCGATCACCGGGTCGACGCAGCGCGGGCGGTCGGTGAACGGCTCGCCGGCCTGCAGCGAGGCGAGCTCCATGACGCAGGCCCCGTGCGCCGGGCTCGGGTGACGTCCTCTCGCTAGGCGCACGTGGTCGTGTCGCATGGCCCCCGCCATGCTGGCAGCGTAGCCCCGCGCCGTGCGGTCAGGAAATGGTTGAACTACGCGCCGCTGACGGCCACGCGCCCGGCGGCGACCTGCAGCGTGCGCTCGCCGCGCAGCAGCGACAACAGCTCGTCACCGACCAGCTCGCGGCGCCAGCCCTGCAGCGTGCGCACGTCCGGCGGCTCGAGCCCGCGGCGCACCGACACCACGACCGGCGACAGGTCCGCGCGGGCGGCGATCAGCTCGTAGGCCAGGCCGGCCTCGAGCGCGCGGGCGCGCACCAGTGACTCGGCGAGCGCGATCACCGGGCCGTCGCCGGACTCGGTGCTCAGGCGCTCCTCGGCCGCGAGCCGGATCGGCTCCCCCTGCTTGCCGCGCGCGATCGCCTCGACGATCTCCTTGCCGCGCCGGCGCATCACGTCCGGGGTGAGCCCGCGGATGGCGCCCAGCGCGCCGCGGTCGGATGGCTGGCGCTTGGCGAGCTCGACCACCGACGGGTCGCGCAGGATCGCGCCGACGGGCCGGTCCTCGCGCTCGGCGGTGCGCTCGCGCCACGCGGCCAGCTCGCGCGCGACCGCGCGCTCGCGCGGGTCCATCCCGGACGAGCGCGGCAGCCGGCGCCAGACCTCGTCGGGGTCGCGCTCGTCGGTGGCGGCGGCGATCGGCAGGCACTCCTCGCGCGCCCACTCGAGCCGGCCGCGCTCGGTCAACCGCGCCTGCAGGTCGTCGGCCAGCGGCAGCAGGTGCTCGACGTCCTCGCCGGCGTACTTGAGCTGCTCCTCGGTCAGCGGCCGGTGATCCCAGCGGGTGAAGCTCGCCGACTTGGCGAGCCGGATCCGCAGCACGTCGTGCAGCAACCCGAGGTAGCCGGCCTGCGCGGAGAAGCCGGCGAAGCCGGCTGCGACCTGCGTGTCGAACACGTTGATGATGTCGGTCTTCCACATCCGGCGCAGCAGCGCGACGTCCTGGCGCCCGGCGTGCAGCACGATCTCGATCGCCGGATCGGCGAGCACCTCGGCCAGCGGCTGGGGGTCCCACGGCTCACCGGCCAGCGGGTCGAGGATCGCGATCTCGGTGCCGACCACGATCTGCACCAGGCACAGCAGCGGGCGATAGCGCCCCTCGGGCATGAACTCGGTGTCGATTCCGAGGCGGCCCTCCTCACGGGCGCGGGCGGCGAGACGGGCCGGATCGGGCACTGCCATGGTCGCGGACCCTACTTGCAGCGGATACGTTGTGCCGGTGAGGTTGAGCACGCGATGACGCCGCAGCATCTGGACCGGCTGTCGTCGATCGATGCGGGCTTCCTCGCCCAGGAGAAGCCCAACACGCACATGCACATCGGCGGGCTGGTGCTGCTCGACGGGCCGCCGCCGGAGCTCGGCGAGTTCCTCGGCCACGTCCGGTCGCGGCTGCACCTGGTGCCGCGCTACCGGCAGAAGCTCGCGTTCCCGCGCTTCGAGTCCGGACGGCCGTTGTGGATCGACGACCCGACCTTCAACCTCTCCTACCACGTCCGCCACACCGCGCTGCCCGCGCCCGGTGACGAGGCCGCGCTGCTGCGGCTGGCCGCGCGGATCTTCTCCCAGCGGCTGGACCGCTCGAAGCCGCTGTGGGAGCTGTGGCTGATCGAGGCGCTCGCCGATGGCGGCTTCGCCCTGATCTCCAAGAGCCACCACGCGCTCGTCGACGGGATCTCCGGCGCCGATCTCGGGGCGGTCCTGTTCGACCTGACGCCGGAGGGCACCGTGCTGCCGCCGGCCCCGCCGTGGGTCCCGAAGCCGGAGCCGAGCGCGGCCCAGCTGGTCGCGCGCGGCGTCGAGGGCGCGGCGAAGCGGGTCGCCGGCCTCGCCACCGGCGCGGTCCACGAGGCGGCCGATCCGCGCGACCTGCTGAGCCGCGCGCGCGGCGTCGCCGAGGGCGTCGGCGCGGTGGCGCGCACCGCCCTCAGCCCCCCGCCCGCGACCCCGTTCAACGTCGAGCCCGGACCGCACCGGCGGATCGCGCTCGTGCGCGCCGAGCTCGCCGAGTTCCGCGAGGTCAAGGCCACGCTGGGCGGGACGGTCAACGACGTCGTGCTCGCGGCGGTGGCCGGCGGGATCGCCCACTTCCTGCGCGCCCGCGACGTGGCGACCGACGGCATGGCGCTGCGCGCCTGCGTCCCGGTGTCGGTGCGCACGGACGCCACGAAGTCGTCGATGGGCAACGAGATCACGATCATGATGGCGCCGCTGCCCGTCGACGTGGCCGGCCCGCTCGCCCGGCTGCACGCCGTGCGCGAGGCGATGGACGGTCTGAAGGAGTCCAAGCAGGCGCTCGGGGCGAAGGCGATCGCCGAACTCCAGGACTTCGCGCCGCCAACGATCTTCGCCCAGGCCTCGCGTCTGCAGTTCTCCGGGCGGATGTACAACCTGCTCGTCACCAACGTGCCCGGCCCGCAGTTCCCGATCTACGTGCTCGGGCGCCGCATGCGGTCGATGTTCCCGATCCCGTTCCTGGCCGGCCCGCGCGGCCTGGCGGTGGCGATCATGTCCTACGACGGCGGCATGAACTTCGGCCTGCTCGGCGACTACGACGCGCTGCCGGACCTCGACGTCGTGGCGGAGGGGATCGAGGGCGCGCTGGCCGAGCTGGTGGCGATCGCCCGCAAGCAGCAGCGCATCGAGCAGCGCAAGTCGAAGCGGCGGTCGGCCGGCAACGGCGCCGCGGCGCAGGCGCAGGCGGAGTCCAAGCCGCGCTCGCCCACGGGCTGAGCGACGGTCGGCGCCGGGTTCGGCGGCGACGAAGCGCCGGCTCGCGCCGCCGCTGCGGCTGCACCGGCGCGTCTCCTGACCCGCAGTCGCACGCGCAGCGCCGCCACCGCGAGCGCGGCGGCGCTGAGCACCGCGGGAGCGCCGGCGAGCGTCTCCTCCACTGGCAGGCCCGCGATGTGCGCGAACGGCAGCGTCACGTTTCCCCGTGCCGCTGCTGGTTGGGGTGGGGGTTGGGGGCTGTCACCGTCGACGACGAGTCTCGCTCCCCGTCCCCGTCCGTGTCCAGCCGGACGCCGAAGAACTGACTGCTGGCGCCGCCCGCGGCTACTGGATCAGGACCGGGGTGCCGACCGGCACGCGCGGATAGAGGTCGATCACGTCCGACACGTGCATGCGGATGCAGCCGTGCGAGGCGGCCGAGCCGATCGAGTAGTCCTG
>JAXDHL010000489.1:0-23338 GCA_034664525.1 Solirubrobacteraceae bacterium | reverse complement strand
GACGCGGCGGCGATCCGGTCGGCCGAGGCGTTCCTGGTCACCGTCACCACCCGGCTGGCGATCGATCGCCTGCGGTCGGCGCGCGTCCGTCGTGAGGCCTATGTCGGCCCCTGGCTGCCCGAGCCGCTGCTCGCCGACGCCGCCGCTCCCGATCCCGCCGACGTCGTGGCCGAGGCCGAGCAGATCTCGCTCGCCGTGCTCGTCATGCTGGAGCGCTTGAACCCGGTCGAGCGCGCGGTGCTGCTGCTGCGCGACGTATTCGACCTCGACTACGGCGAGATCGCCGACGTCGTCGGGAAGTCGCCCGCCAACGTGCGCCAGATCGCCCGGCGCGCCCGCGGCCATGTCGGCGAGGTCGGGCGGCGGGCGGCGCAGCCGACGCCGGATTATGACCAGCGCCTGATCGGCGCATTCATGGAAGCCGTCTCGACCGGCGACCTGGAGCGGCTGACCGGGCTGCTGGCCGCGGACGCGATCATGTGGTCCGATGGCGGCGGCGTCGTGCGCGCCGCGCGCAAGCCGATCCACAGCGCGCAGAATGTCGGCCGGTTCTTCATCGGTGTCGCGCGTAAAATGCCGCCCGGGGTGGCGTTCGCCTGGGTGCGCGTCAACGGCGAGCCCGGCCTGCTCGTCGCCACGCCCGAGGGACCGATCGCCGTGGTGGCCTTCGAGATCGGCGACGGGCTGATCGTCGGCGTGCGCGTCGTGAGCAACCCGGAGAAGCTCGGCTACGCGGCGCGCTGGACCGACTCGCGGCGGGCCCGGTCGAGCAGCTCCTCGAGCACGAGCCGGCGCATGTCGTAGTAGCGGATCGCGCTCGTGGGGGAGGTGCGCGCCGCGTCGCCCTTGACCTGCCCCCAGCGGGCGGCCTCGCCCGGGTGGCGGCGCAGGTACTCGCGCAGCATCAGCGTGTCGTGCCAGAGCGCGCCGCCGTACTCCACCACGTGCAGGTCGACCTTCGTGCGCCCGCGCCGCCGCAGGTACACCCGCCCGGCCACGCCGCCGGAGCCGCAGTCCTCGTAGCCGATGCGGTCCAGCGCATCGAGCTCGTCCTCCGACAGCGGCAGCCGGTGCACGCCGGCCAGCAGGTCGACGATGTGGCGGCCGGCGACCTTGGGGATCGCGGTTCCGCCGACGTGCTCGATCGCGACCACGCTGCCGGTCAGCAGCTCGAGCAGCCGATCGCGCTCCGTCCGCGCCAGCGGCGCCCAATGCGGGTCGGCGTCGCGCACGCGCACGGCCTCGTCGAGCTCGGGATCGAGCAGGCCGAGCCCGCCGTCGGGCAGCTCGTTGGGCGAGCCCCGCCGCTGCAGGACCTCGCTCGCCGTCGCCTCGACCTCGTCGTAGAGCAGCAGGTCGAAGGCCTCGCGCGCGCGCTTCGGATTGTCGAGGGCGTCGAGCACACGGCCGAACGTCCGCACGATCGTGGCGTCGGCCTCCGCCGCGTCGCCGAGCAGCACGCACAGGCGGGAGTGGACGCGCTCGTAGTAGCGCCAGTAGAGCTCGGTCGGCGCCTCGGGGTCGCCGGCGCGCACGGCGGTGACGACGTCCTCGTGGCTCAGCGCCTCCGTCGCGGCGCCGACCGGCAGCAGCCGCTGGATCCAGCTGACCGGGCCGGTGCGCGCCTGCAGGTCCAGGGGGAGCGCCGGGAGCCGGCGGGGCACGACGAAGCGCCGCCGGTCGGTGCCGGCACGGCGGTCCGGTCGCTGCGGGGCCTCGGCGAGCGGTGAGCCGCGGCGCTGGCGGACGCGGCGCTCGACCACCACCTGCACGCGCGGGTCGGCGTCGCGGTAGTGCGCGCGGACGTCCTCGAGCGCCTCGGCGCCCGCCTTCGGGATGAGGCAGCACAGGACCAGCCGCTTGAGCTCGTCGGTCATCCCCATGGTCATCGGCAGGAGCGCCCGGAAACGCAAGTCAGGAACGGTCCGCTTGCGCGCGTGCTCGGATCAGCTGGTCGAGCTGGGCGCCCGTCAGAAACGCGATCGCGGCCAGGTAGACGTACTCGAAGGCGACGATCACCACCGCCAGCGCGCCGTAGACGGTCCCGTAATCGGCGAGCTCGCGGATGTAGAACGCGAACGCGACGGACGTGCCGAGCCAGGCCGTGACCGCGAGCAACGAGCCGACGCTGACCCACTCGAGCGACTGCCGGTCGGCGGGGGCGAAGCGGATGAACACCGCGATCGCCGCGAGCATCAGCAGCGCCGACACCGGCCAGCGCAGCACGGTCAGCACGCCGGACGCCAGTGGCCCGAGCATGAACACCGCCGTGGCGGCCAGCAGCAGCGCTCCGGCCGCCACCGCGATCGCGACCGAGACCGTGTAGCGCTCCCGGAACGACCGGTCGCGCCGGCTCTCGTAGATGCGATCGAACACGTCCATCACGCAGCGTGTGGCGCCCGACATCTCCCACACCGCGATCGCCAGGCCGACCGTCACCCAGAACAGCTGCTGACTGCTCAGCACCCGCCGGACGGTGTTGTCGATCAGCTCGAACGCGGGTGGCGACACGGAGCCCTTGAGCTGCGGCGCGACGTCGTGCTGCCACACCCCGGTGAGGCCGAACGTCCCGAGCAGGCCGAAGGCGAACAGCGCGAACGGGATGAACGCGAACAGGACCTTGAACGCGATCGCCGAGGCGAAGGTCAGCAGCTCGTTGCGGGCGTAGGCCCGCAGCAGCTCGCGCGCGACCTCGCGCAGCGGGACGGTCCGGAGCTCGCCGCGCAGGCGGCTCAGGGCAGCGGAGGGCGGGAGCACGCCCCGGCCCTACCCGGACTCATGGACTGCTCATGTGAGCCGGGCACGCTTTCCGCACGCATGCCGGCGAGCGGACATCTCGCACTGATTCTCTCCACGGCCGCAGCCGTGGGAACGGTCATCGGGGCGTTCGCGGTCCTGGGACTGACGCGGTTCATCGTGCGGTTCGCCGCCGAGCCGGACCGCGGAGGATCCGGACGCGCCGGTGAGCGCAAGCGGACTGGAGCGCGACCGGTGACGGCCCGGTCGCGCTCCACCCGCACCCGTGCCTGATCTGCTCTGATCGGGGCCGATGCTGCATCGCCTCTCCAGGCTTCCGATCCGGCTCCGCCTGACGCTCGCGTTCGCGGCGGCGATGGCGGTCGCGTTCGTGGCGCTCGGCGTCTTCATCTACGTCGAGTTCCAGAAGGATCAGGCGGCCACGCTCGACGAGGGCCTGCGGGCGCGGCTGCGCGACCTGGTGGAGACGGCCGACGAGAGCCCGCCGGGCGACCTCGCCCAGGTCGGGCTCCGGGGCTCGCAGCTGCTGACCGGCGCCGAGGAGCGGCGCGTCCGCCGGGGCGTGGTGCTGACGATCCCGCGGCGGGCGGTCGCGGGCGCCGGCGACGTGCGGATCCGCGCCGGCCGCGCCGAGAACGGCATTGCGGCCGCGGTCGCCGAGCCGCTGCGCACGCCGGACCGCGAGCTCGCCCGCCTGCGCGCGCTGCTGCTGGTGGCCGGACCGCTCGCGCTCGCGCTGGCGTCGTTCGCCGGCTACGAGGTGGCGGGCGCTGCGTTGCGCCCGGTCGAGCGCATGCGCGCGCGGGCGGAGTCGATCGAGGCCGGCGACGCCGGCGAGCGGCTCCCGCTCGGGCCGGCCGACGACGAGGTCGGCCGCCTGGGCGCGACGCTCAACGAGCTGCTGGACCGGCTCGAGGACGCGATGATGCGCGAGCGCCGCGTCGTCTCGGACGCCTCGCACGAGCTGCGCACCCCGCTGACCGTCCTGCGCACGGAGCTGCAGCTGGCGCTGCGCGGCGAGCGCTCGCCGGAGGAGCTGCGCGCGGCGCTCGGCGGCGCGCTGGGGGAGACCGAGCGGCTGACCCGCCTGGCCGACGACCTGCTCGTGCTCGCCCGTGCCGACCAGGGCCGGCTGCCGCTGCGCCGGGCGGATCTCGACGTCGCCGAGCTGCTGACCGCGCGGGCGGCGCGGCTGGCGCCCGCGGCGCCGGTCGAGGTCGCCGCCGGGCTGACCGTCAACGCCGATCCGGACCGCGCGGCGCAGGCGGTCGACAACCTGCTCGTCAACGCTGTCCGCCACGGCGCCGAGCCGGTCGCCCTGCATGCGCGCGCCGTGAACGGTCTGGTGGAGCTGCACGTCACCGACGGCGGCCCCGGCTTCGGCGGCGACACCGTGCGCGCGTTCGAGCGCTTCCGCGGCGAGGGCACCGGCCTCGGGCTCTCGATCGTGGCCGCGATCGCCGGGGCGCACGGCGGCGCGGCCGGCGCCGCGGACCGCCCGGGCGGCGGCGCCGACGCCTGGATCGCGCTACCGCTGAGCGATCCCGCCGACCCGTAGCCGGTAGCCGGCGCCGCGCACGGTCTCGAGCGTCGTCACCCCGAACGGGCGGTCGATCTTCTCGCGCAGGTAGCGGACGTAGACGTCGACCACGTTCGAGCGGTTCTCGTAGGCGGCGTCCCACGCGCCCTCGAGCAGGTCGAGGCGGCTGAGCACCCGGCCCGGGTGGCGCATGAACACCTCCAGCAGCTGGAACTCCTTGGTCGAGAGCTCGATCTCGGCGCTGCCGCGGCGGACCGTTCGGCTGGCCGGCTCCAGCCGCAGGTTGCCGATCTCGAGCACGACGTCGTGCGTCGCCGGGCCGCGCCGCGCCAGTGCCCGCAGGCGCGCGAGCAGCTCCCCGAAGTCGAACGGCTTGACCAGGTAGTCGTCCGCGCCGCCGTCGAGTCCGTCGATGCGGTCCTGCACGCCGTCGCGCGCGGTGAGGAAGAGGACGGGCGTCCGCACGCCGTCGCCGCGCAGCTGGCGCAGGACCTCGAAGCCGTCGATGCCGGGCAGGTTGACGTCGAGGACGATCGCGTCGTACGGGGTGGCCTCGGCCATCCAGAGCGCCTCCTCGCCGGTCAGCGCGACGTCGGCGAGCATGTGCTCCTCGCCCAGCCCGCGGCGGACGAGGTCCGCGAGCCGCGCCTCGTCCTCGACGACCAGCACGCGCATGCGGCGCAGGGTACCCGGTGCTGGTGGCATGCGGCGTCCTATCCGGGGCGGCGGGGTATCAGGGTTTAATGCGCGCGCCCATCACCCTCAGCCTGCACGTCCCGAACTTCAACTACCCGGGCGTCCCGCCGGAGGCCATCTTCGAGAAGCTCGTCGAGATCGCCACCACGGCCGAGTCCTCCGGCTTCAGCGGGCTCACGGTGATGGACCACCTGCACCAGATCCCGGGGATCGGCCCGCGGACGAACCACATGTTCGAGGGCAACGTCATGCTCGGCGCACTTGCCGGGCGGACCTCGAGGCTCAACCTCGGCCTGCTGGTCGGCGGCGTGATGTACCGCAACCCGGCGCTGCTGGCCAAGATGACCACCTCGCTGGACGTCATCTCGGGCGGGCGGGCGATCCTCGGCCTCGGCGCGGCCTGGTTCGAGGAGGAGCACCGTGCCTACGGGTTCGACTTCCCGCCGCTGCGCGAGCGCTTCGAGCACCTCGAGGACGCGTTGCAGATCGCGCGGCTGATGTTCACCGAGGACGAGCCGTCCTTCACCGGCAAGCACCACTCGATCTCGAACGTCCTCAACAACCCGCGCCCGCTGCGCGGCGACATCCCGATCATGGTCGGGGGCAGCGGGGAGCGGAAGACGCTGCGGCTGGTCGCCAAGTACGCCGACGCGTGCAACGTGTTCGGCGACGTGGAGCAGGTCAAGCACCTGATGGGCGTGCTCGACGGGCACTGCGCCGATGTCGGCCGCGACCCGTCGGAGATCACGCGCACGCGCATGGCCCCGGTCTTCATCGACCCCGACGACGCCGCCGCGCGGCGCAAGTTCGAAGCGTCGGGCACCGACCCGCGCCGCGCCGCGATGGCGCTCGCCGGCGGGCCAGAGCGGATCGCCGAGGGCGTCCAGAAGCTGCGCGACGCCGGCATCGAGGGCCTCACGATCTCCCTCCCGGACGTGCACGACACCGGGCTCGTGCGACTCGCCGGGGAGACGATCGCGCCGCTCGTCGCCTAGGTTTCGTCGAGCGCCTCGTCGAGCGCGGCGTCGAGCGACAGCCGGCCGCCGTCGACGTAGGCGGCGGCGAAGCCCGGGTGCTCGCGCGCGGCGGCGAGGTGGCGCTCGACGATTGCGACCTCGATGTCCGGCAGCGGCTCGCCCATCGCGACGCGGTTGGCGGCGCTCGCCCCGGCGAGCCGCCCGGCCCGGATGGCCTCGCCCTCGGCGGCGGCCAGGGCGGCGGCGCGGTCGAGCCCCTGCAGGATCGACGAGCGGTCCCCGAGGGCCCGCAGCCGCCGCAGCGCGTCGGTCAGCAGCGGCCGCGCCTGCGCCGGGTCGCCGCGCTCGAGCCCGACCGCCCCGAGGTTGCCGAGATTGAGCGCGATGCCCCACTCGTTGGCGAACTCGCGGTCGATCTCGAGGCTCTGCTCGAAGCGCTCGCGCGCGCCGTCGAGGTCGCCGACGTCCATCAGCACGACGCCGAGGTTCGACAGCGGGTCGGCCAGCCGCTTGCGATCGCCGATCGTGCGCCGCATCGCGATCGCCTGCTCGAACAGCTGGCGGGACTCGTCGAGCGCGCCGCGCAAGCGGGCGTTGGCGGCGAGGCTGTTGAGCGAACCGGCTGCGCGCTGCTCGTCGCCCGCCTCGCGGAACAGGGCGAGGCCCGCTCGGAAGCGCGCGTCGGCGCGCTCGAGGTCGGCGCGCTGGGAGAGCAGGACGCCGAGCACGTGGGTCACCCGCCCGCGGAGCAGCGCCGGCGCCTCGGGCGGGGCGGCCGCGACCGCCTGCTCGAGCCGGCGCACTCCCTCTGTGCCGTGGCCGTGCGTGTACCAGAACCAGCCCAGGGCCGCCGCGAGCCGCAGCCCGACCACCCGGTCGCCGCCACCGCCGAGCGAGAATGCCAGCGCCGCGCGCAGGTTGTCGTGGTCGCACTCGACGCGCTCCCCCCAGGCCTGCTGGTCGGGACCCTTGAGCTCGTCTTCGGAGGTCTCGGCGAAGGCGGCGAAGTGCTCGGCGTGCCGGCGCCGCACCGCGTCGCCCTCGCCGGAGGCGTCCAGGTGCTCGAGCGCGCGCTCACGGATCGTCTCGAGCATCGTCCGGCGCTCGTCGTGGCGGCGCAGCAGGCTGTGGGCGACCAGCGCGTCGAGCCGCGCCGGGCTCGCGCCGGCGACCGCGGCGGCGGCGTCGGGGTCGAAGCCGCCGGCGAACACGCCGGCGCGCGCGAACAGCGTGCGCTCGTCGTCGTCGAGCAGGTCGTGGCTCCAGTCGATCGTGGCCCGCAGCGCCCGGTGGCGCTCGGGGGCGTCGCGCGGTCCGCGGGCGGCGAGGTCGAGCACCGGCAGCCCGGCGACCATGTCCTCCAGGTCCAGCTCGCCGACACGCGCGGCCACGAGCTCGATCGCGAGCGGCAGCCCCTCGACCCGCCGCACGATCTCCGTCACCGCGGCGGTCGGCTCGAAGCCGCGCCTGCGCGCGCGGGCGCGCGCGACGAACAGATCGGCGCCTTCGGCCGGCGCGAGCGGGGCGACCGGGTACTCGTGCTCGCCGTAGAGGTCGAGGCGGATGCGGCTCGTCGCGATCACCTTCAGCCCCGGTGCGGCGGCGAGCAGGCGGCCGACGACCGGCGCCGCGTCGTCGACCTGCTCGAAGTTGTCGAGCACCAGCAGCAGGTGGCGGTCCTTGATCTGGTCGGCGAACGTGTCCTCGTCGAGCTGCAGCGCGGCGGCGACCGTGCCACCGACCAGGCGCGGGTCGCGCAACGCGGACAGGTCGACGAAATGCGTGCCGTCGGCGAAGCGCGGGCCGAGGGCATCGGCGACCCCGATCGCCAGGCGGGTCTTGCCGCTCCCGCCCGGACCGGTCAGGGTCACGAGCCGCGCCGTGCCGCCCAGCAGCTCGCCGAGCTCGGCCAGCTCGGTCTCGCGCCCGACGAGCGCGGTCGCGGGCGCGGGCAGGTTGCGCCGCCGGCGCAGCCGCGGATCCTCGATCGCGGGGTCCTGGCGCAGGATCGCCTGCTCGAGCGCGCGCAGCTGGCCGCCCGGCTCAAGGCCGAGCTCGTCGATCAGGTGGCGGCGGCCCTCGCGGTAGGCGGCGAGCGCGTCCGCCTGGCGGCCGGCGCGGTAGAGCGCGAGCATGAGCTGGCCGCGGGCGCGCTCGCGCAGCGGCTCGGCGGCGACCAGCGCCTCGAGCTCGGGGATGCGCTCGCGGTGGTGGCCGAGAGCGAGCTCGGCCTCGAGGCGGTCCTCGATGGCGGTCAGCCGGAGCTCCTCGAGGCGGGCGATCTCGGTGCGGCCGGCGCCGTCGTAGCTGAGATCGGCGAGCACCGCGCCGCGCCAGAGCCCGAGCGCCGCCGCCAGCTGCGCCGCGGCCGCCTCCGGCTCCTGCTTGAGCCGGGCGCGCGCCGCGGCGGCCAGCGCCTCGAAGCGGTGGGCATCGACCTGGTCGCGCTCGCCGGCGACGGCGTAGACGGGCCCCGCCCCGGTGTACAGCGCGGCCGCGCCGAGCCGCTCGCGCAGGCGGGACACGTAGACCTGGACCGCGTGCTGCGCGGAGGCCGGCGCCTGCTCCCCCCACACGTCCTCGACCAGCCGGTCGCGGCTCACCGGCGCTCCGCCGGCCAGCAGCAGGGCGGCCAGCAGCGCACGCTGCCGCGGCCCGCCGAGCGCCACCGTCTCCCCACCGACGCGCACTTCCAGGGGCCCCAGGATCAGGTACTCGCATGCCGTCCGGGTGGCCAGAGCCGGAATGTATACCGCCGTTGAGCGGTCTTTGAGCGCGCTTGTCGACGGTTGGCCCATGCGCCGCTCCTTGCTCGAACCGCACTGGCCCGTCCGCCTCATGCTCGGCGCCGCCTGCGCCGCCGCCGTCGCCGCTGCCCCCGGCATCGCACGCGCCGACTCACTGCTCTACGCCAGGAGCGGCCAGGTCTGGATCGCCCACGCCGACGGCTCCGCCGCCCGCCAGGTCACCAGCTCGGCCAACAACTGGGCGTGGCCCTCGATGGCCGACGACGGGACCGTCTACGCCGCCGGCGGCCTGTCGCGGATCAACAGCGACGGGTCGGACTCCGACGGCTCGGACGCCGTCTATCACCTCGATCAGAGCGGCAACCAGATCGGCCCGTACGTGGAGACGCCGGGCAGCCGCTCGACGCCCTCGTGTCCGACCTACTCGCCGTGGAACCTGCGGGTCGCCCCGGACGGCTCGCGCGTCTCCTACAACATGCACTTCTGCGGCAACCAGGACTCGCTCTACGCGGACGCCGCCACCGGCAAGTTCACGGTGATCTCGCAGGACTACAACGCGTCGAACTGGCTCGACGCCGGCCACATCCTCATCACCCACATCGGCGACACGTTCGGCAACGCGGCGTTCGCCGAGTACGACATCGCCAACCCCGGCTCCTCGCACGGCCCGACCGACGACCCCTACCTGCCCGACTACGAGGCCGCGTCCTCGAGGTCGGCCAACCGGGTCGCGGTCTACGAGAGCGATCCGCTGATCGACGGCTCCGGCGTCGCCTCAGCCGACATCCGCGTCTACACGACCAACAACGGCGACGTGACCGACGTGACCCAGAAGTGCACGATCACGCTCGACGCGTCGAAGGCGACCACGATCGTCGGCGCGAGCCCGGCGTTCAGCCCCGACGGATCGAGGCTCGCCTGGGGCGCGAAGGACGGGATCCACTGGGCGTCCACGTCGAACCTCGACGACTGCACGACGGTCAAGGACAATGGCGTGATGGTCGGCGGCGCCGGCCAGCCGTTCTTCGGGCCGGCCGATGTGCAGCCCGTCGTGCCGAAGCCGACCCCGACGCCGACGCCGACGGTCACGCCGACCGTCACCCCGACGCCGACGCCCGGGCCGCAGACCCCGCTCTCGATCAGCTCGCCGACCAAGAAGGCGAAGCTCTCCAAGGCGGGCGCGCTGAAGCTGACGGTCACGGCGTCCAAGAGCGGGAAGGCGACCGTCTCCGGCGCGGTCAAGCTGGGCGCGCGGTCGCTGAGGTTCAAGCCGCATTCGGTGTCCTTCGTGGCCGGCAAGGCGACGGCGGTCACGGTGAAGCTGTCGAAGGCCGACGCCCGGCGTGCCCTGACGGCGCTCAAGAAGCACAAGAAGCTGACGGCGAAGCTGTCCTTCGCGATCGGCTCACAGGCGGCCAAGCTGGCGGTCAAGCTGCGCTGACCGTGCCCGCCGGACGCTGTGGCAGGGTGGCGGGCGTGCGTTTCCGCCCGCCCACCCTCGCCGACGCCGATCGGATCGTCGCCCTGCTCGTCGCCTGCGACATCGCCGACTTCGGCGCGCCGGACTACGACCGCGACGCGCTGCTGGCCGAGTGGGAGACGCCCGGCGTCGACCTCGCCGCTGACGGCTTCGTGACCGACGGCGCCTACGGGCTGCTGCTCGGCACCGACGGCCGCGCCTGGGTGCATCCGGAGTACCGCGGCCGTGGACTCGGCGCCGCGCTCGCCGGCCGGCTGGAAGCGCGTGCGCGCGAGCGCGGGCTCGCGTACCTGGACCAGCAGATGCCGCGACGCGATACGGCGGGACGCGCGCTGCTCGAGGCACGTGGCTACTCGCTGGTGCGCTCCTACGCCGACATGCGGCTGCCCGACACGGCGGTCGGCGCGCTGCCGGTCGGCAATGTGCGCCCGTACGAGCCCGGACGGGACACCGACGCGGTGCAGCGCGTGGTCGAGCGCGCCTTCGAGGACGGCGCCGGCCGCGTCGAGCCGCTCGAGGTCGTGCTCGCGCGCCACCCCGACACCACCCTCTGGTTCGTCGCCGACGCGGCCGACGGCTCGCTGGCCGGCGCGCTGCGCGCGGAGCTGCGCCCGGCCGGGTTCATCACGGGCTACATCACCCAGGTCGCCACGGAGCCGGCGCACCGCGGGCGTGGCATCGGCAGCGCGTTGATCGGCGTTGCCGCCCGAGCGATGGTGGCCCGCGGCGCGGTCACGATCCGCCTGCACGTCCGATCGAGCAATCCGGACGCCTTGCGCCTGTACGAGCGGCTCGGCTTCAGCGGCCGCTGGGAGGCCGATGAGCTCCGGCTCGCGCTGGCGCCCTGGCCGAAGGCCGCCGAATATCGGGAGATCTCCGGATAGGCAAGCGCGGCGCGAACGCCGAAGCTGCGATGCGTGCGCCTCGGCTGCGTACCTCACCTTCCGCTCCAGCAGCTGCAGGCGTTTCTCGGGGCCCTCGCCACCGGTCTCCCCGGCGAGGCGGCCGAGGTCGCGCATCTCCGCACCGACGAGCAGGTGCGGCGGCTGCGGTCGGGCAAGCTGGACCTGGGGCTCGTCGACGACGTCGTCGATCCCGCCGGACTGCACGGTGAGCCGGTCTTCGCGGGGGAGCCGCTGGCCGCGGTGCTGGCCTTCAACCACCGGCTCGTCACGAGGCCGGCGGTCACCCGCGACGAGCTGCGGCACGAGACCCTGCTGCTGTTCCCGCGCTCCGTGGACCCGGCGCTGCACGACTGGTTCACGGCGCTGATCACCAGTGACGGCTACGGCTTCCGGGAGGTTCGCGATACCGGTGACGCCGACCTGCGTGATGTCGTGCTCGCGGTCGGGGAGGGACGCGGGGTCACGTTGGCGCCGCGGTCGGCGCTCGTGAACGCCGGGGCGGTCGGCACCCTCGTCACCGCGCGCGATCTCCGCCCGCTGCAGCGCGCTCCCGGGACGCTGCTCGTCTGGTCGGGCGCTCCGGCATCGACGATCGCCGCTGCCCGCCGAGCCGCCCGCGAGCTGCGCCGCCACAGCGGCTGAGGCGTCGCGTCACTCGATCAGGCAGAGCTGCCGCTTCGTGCGGAATGACACGTCGATGCGCGCGTCCAACGCGATGCGAACATACGCGAAACCGGCGCACACGCGGGTGCGGGCAGCCTGCCGGTCATGGGCCAGAGCCGCACGGGTGCGATCAGCACTCCGCCGCCGACCCAGGCGGACGCCACCGGAGCTTTCGACCGGCTCCACGGTGCGGCCTGGCCCAGCTTTCTGGCGGTCGCCGGCTGCGGGTCCGCGATCCTCGCGCTCGCGGGACCGTCGGCCGCGCGGCTGAACCCGTACTACGACGCCGCCGTCCGCTCGATGGGCATGTCGTTCCACCGGTTCATCACGGGCGCGTTCGACCCGTCGGCGACCGTCGCCATCGACAAGCCGCCATTCGGCGAGTGGCTGCAGGTCGCTTCCGTGGCGGTGCTCGGGCGCGGGCCGGTCGGGTTGCTGGCGCCGGCCGCCATCGCGGGCGCGGCCGCGGTGCCGTTGCTGGCGGGCGCGGTGCGGCGGGTTGCCGGCACGGTCGCTGGCGTGATCGCCGCCGTCGCCCTGGCCGTCCTGCCGGTGGCCGTGCTGACCGCGCGCAGCGACACGCCGGACGCGCTGCTGGCGCTCGCGCTCGTCGCCGCGGCGGCGTGCGTGCTGCGGGTACGCGGGCCGCGATCCACGGCTTGGGCCGCCGTGGCCGGCGCCTGCGTCGGGCTCGCGTTCGAGGCCAAGCTGAGCGAGGCGCTGGTCGCCGTGCCGGCGCTGACCGCGGCGCTCGCGCTCGCGGCGCCGCGGCGACGCGTCTTGACCGTCGCGCTCTTCGGCGCCGCGGCCGCCGTGGTCGGGCTTGCCTGGCCGCTGGTCGTGACCCTGCTGCCCGGCGCCCATCCGTGGCCGGTCGGCTCGAGCGACGGGTCGGTCTGGAGCACGCTGCTCGGCTACGGCGGCGCCGGGCGCCTCGGTGCCGCATCGGCCGGGCACCACGCCGCCGTCGCCCCGCCGGGGCCACTGCGTCTGCTGTCGGGCACGGGCGTCGACGTCGGCCGGCTGTTCGGGACGACGGCGGCGATGGCGGTGGTCGCGGGCCTCGCCGCCATCGCGGTCTCCGGGCGGCGCCGGCCCCGTCCCGACGCGCTGGTCGCCGCGGTGCTGTTCGGCGGCTGGCTGCTGACCGGGCTCGTGCTGTTCTCGGCGATGCCGCGCCTGCACGTGCGCTACCTCGAGGCGGTCGCGCCCGCGGCGGCCGCCGTGCTCGCGCTCGGGATCGCCGCCGCCGCCCGCACGCCGCGGCGGGCGCTGGCGATCGCCGCCGTCGCGCTTGCGGTACCGGCCGGGCAGGCGGTGACGCTCGCGCGCGGCCAGATGACCGACGGCGGGACGCCCGGCGTCCGGCCGCCGGCCGAGGTCGCCGCCATGTCGGGCTTCCTGCGCGCGCACCAGACCGGGACCTACGAGGCTGCGGTGACGACCCCGGACGTCGCCGGCCCGCTGATCGCCCGCGATGGGCGCCCGGTGCTCCTGTTGACGACGTCGACGGGCGGGCACGCGCTCGTGTCGCCGGCGATGCTGCGCGCCGACGTCGCCGCCGGCCGCGTGCGCTTCGCCTACCTCGGTGCCGGATCGTGCGCCCGCTCGTGTCCCGCGGCGGCGCGCTGGGCACGGCGCGCCGGCAAGGACGTCTCGCGCGCCGCCGGGCTGCCGCGATCGGGCCGGCTGTACGACCTGCGAGGCGCCGCGTGAGCACGCTCACGCTGCGGGCGGCTCCGGCCATCCGGCGCCCGGCACTCGCCGTCGCGCGCCTGCTCGGGGCGGTGGCGCTGACGGGGAGCGTGGCCACGTCGTTCCTGCTCGCCGCGGCGGCCGCGCAGCGCCCGTCGGTGCTCTCCCCGCCCAGCCGCGTCGCGTTCCCGGGCTGGATGGCCGGCCCGCTCGCGGGCCTGGAGCCCGGGCTCACCGGCGACCCGATCCGGCTGAAGGTGCTGTTCACGGGCGCGCTGGCCGTGCTGGCGGTCTGCTGGCTCGGCGCCTGGGCGTTCGGCCGTCACCTCCCCGCCGCGGCGACGATCGCCGCGCTGGTCGGCACCACCGTGGCGTTCGTGCTCGGTCCGCCGCAGCAGCTCACGGACGTCTTCAACTACATCCAGTACGGGCGCATGCCGGCGCTGCACGGGCTCAACCCGTACGTCGTCGCGCCGCTCACCGACCACGCCGACCCCGTGTTCGCGTGGACGAACTGGAGCCACCTGCCGAGCCCGTACGGGCCGCTGTTCACGCTGCTCGGCGAAGCGCTGGCGCCGCTCGGCGTGGCCGGCGCCTACTGGGCGCTCAAGCTGCTGACCGGCGCCGCCTCGCTCGGCCTCGTCGCGCTGGTGTGGACGGCCGTCCGCCGCGCCGGCCGTGACCCGCGGCCCGCGGCGGCGTTCGCCGGGCTGAACCCGCTCGTGCTCGCGTTCGGGCTCGGCGGCGTCCACAACGACCCGTTCGTGATCCTGGCCGTGGTGGCGGCCATCGTGCTCGCGGCCGGCTCCGGGGAGAGCCCGGCACCGCCGCGCCGGGCCTTCGCGGCCGGCGTCGCCGCGGTGGCCGGACCGGCGCTGAAGGCATCGGCCGTCGTGTTCGCGCCGCTGGTGGTCCTGGGCGCCCGCGGCCGGCGCCAGTGGACGCTCGCGGGCGCGGCCGTCGCCGCGCTGGCCGTCGTGCTGGCCGTCGACGCCGCGTTCGGCGGCTACCTGCCGGCGATCGGCCTGCAGAGCCGGCTGGTGTCGCCGATCTCGATCCCAAACGTCGCCGGCTTCCTGCTCGGCGACGGCGGCGCGACCGCCGGCGTGCGCCTCGGCGCGGAGGCCGCGCTGGCGGTCGCAGTGCTCGCCGCCTGCTTCGCGGTGTGGCGCGGCGCGGCCGTCGCGACCGCCGCCGGCTGGACGGGTGTCGCCGTCGTGCTGACCCTGACCTGGACGATGCCGTGGTACGTGCTGTGGGTGCTGCCGTTCGCGGCGCTCTCGCGCTCGCGGGCACTGCGGGTCGTCGCCGTCGTGCTGACCGCGTGGCTGGCCCTGAGCTGGATCCCGCAGATGCCGGACCTGATCCACCACTTCGGCTGGAAGCCGACGCGCACGACCACCGGCCAGGCCGAGCACGCCTACATCGAGGGGCTGCTGCATTGACCGGCCACGCCGGCACCGTGCGCCTGCCTGCCGCCCTGCCCGCGTTCGCGCGCTTCTGCGCCGTGGGCGCGACCAACACGGCGATCACCCTCGCGGCGTTCTGGCTGCTCGAGCGCGTCGGGACGCCCTACCAGGTGGCGTCCGCGCTCGCCTTTGCCGCCGGTGTCGCGAACTCGTACCTGCTCAACGGCCGCTGGACGTTCCGCGCGCGCGGCTCGTTCCCGCGCTATGTCGCGGTCCAGCTCAGCGCGCTCGCGCTCGACGTCGCATGCGTCAGCGGCGCCGTCGAACTGCTCGGGATGTCGCATCTGCTCGCCCAGCTGCTGGCGATGCCGCCGGTGTCCGTCGCCACCTTCGTGCTGGCCTCGCGGTTCGTGTTCGGTCAGTCGGCCCTGCTAAGACACCCGGGTGCGTCCGTACCGCCTCGCGCTGCTTTCGCCGATCGCCGCGCTCGTGGCGGTCGTCGCCCTCGGCTGGGGAGGCCCCGCCTCGGGGGAACCCGTGGCGCCGCCGAGCCCGACGGCCGTCCCGGCCCCGTGCGCGAACCCGGCGCCGGGTGGCCACGTGCTGCACCTGACCGCCCAGGGGCTGCCCCGGGTGGCACTCCTGCACGTC
This sequence comes from Solirubrobacteraceae bacterium, assembly GCA_034664525.1. GTDB lineage: Bacteria > Actinomycetota > Thermoleophilia > Solirubrobacterales > Solirubrobacteraceae > DATLGB01. Next base: position 7,818 of record JAXDHL010000489.1, on the reverse strand, counting down.
CCGCGGGGGGCGCGGCGCGGGCAGCGCCTGCCGCTCGTGGTCGCGTTCTCGGGCGCGGCCTCGACCGGTGAGCGCTTCCAGGACGAGAGCGGCCTCAGCGCCCGCGCCGACCGCTCCCGCTTCCTCGTCGTGTACCCGACCGCCTACGGAAGCCGCCCGTTCTGGAACATGAACGGCCACGTCGCCGGCAAGCCCGACGACGTCGCCTTCACCCGCTCGCTGCTCGACGCCGTGGAGGGCGCCGCGTGCGTCGATGCCAATCGCGTCTACGCCACCGGCGTCTCCAACGGCGGGGGCATGGCCGCCCGGGTGGGGTGCGATGTCGCCGATCGCTTCGCGGCGATCGCGCCCGTGGCGGGCGGTTACGGATCGCTGCCGCCCTGCCGCCCCTCCCGGCCGCTGCCGGTGCTGGAGATCCACGGCACGGGGGATCACGTCGTGCCGTACGAGGGCAAGGACCCGGACGGATCGGGCAACGTGCTCGACTATCTGGCGATGTGGCGCTCGCACGACCGCTGCACCGGCCGGGCGGCTCGCAAGTCGAGCGAAGGCGTCGAGCGCATGGCCTGGACCTCGTGCGCCGACGGCACGGCCGTCGAGCACCTGCGCCTGGACGGCATCCGCCACGGCTGGCCGGGCCCCGGCGTCCCGGAGGCGCCGGTGTCGGCCGCCGACGAGGTCTGGCGCTTCTTCGCGCGTCACACCCGCAGGCCCTAACGCGGTCCCAACAGGAGCCTCACCGAGCGCGACAGCGGCGCGGGCACGATCGTCGGCATGAGCCTGACGACGCCGGAACCGGATCTCGCCCTCCCGGTGGACCCCGTCAAGCTGGACGGGCTCTCCGTGGTGCTCCCCTGCCTCGACGAGGCGGGCAACCTCCCGCGCGTGCTGGACGCGTGGCGGCGCGCCTGCATCGCCTCCGCCCGGCGCTGGGAGCTGATCGTGGTCGACGACGGGTCGACGGACGCGACCGGCCGCGTCGCCCTGACCGCCACCCGCCGCTGGGGCGACGTGACGCTGGTGTCCCATGCCCGCAACCTCGGCTACGGCGCCGCCGTCCGCAGCGGCATCCGCGCCGCCCGGGAGCCCTGGATCCTGCTGTCCGACGGGGACGGCCAGTTCGACCCCTTCGACCTGTCGACCTTCGCGCCGCTGGCGGAGCGCTACGACGTCGTGGCCGGCTACCGCCTCGAGCGGGCGGACTCGATCGTGCGCCGCGCCAACGGCGCCCTCTGGTCGGCGCTCATGCGCCACATGCTCGACCTCCCGGTGCGCGACGTGGACTGCGCGTTCAAGCTCCTGCGGACCGAGCTTGTACGGGACCTGCCGGTCATGTCGGACGGCGCGATGGTGTCCGCGGAGCTGCTGGCGCGCCTGCTGCGCGACGGCGCCCGGCTCGTCGAGGTCCCGGTGCGCCACCGGCCGCGCACCGCCGGGCGCTCGACCGGCGCCCGTCCGCGCGTGATCGCCCGCGCGCTGCGCGAGTTGCAGACCGTGCGGCGTGCGCTGCCCCCGACCGCCGCGCCGCTGGGATGAGCGCCCCCGGCCTGCTCGCGATGCTCGTCGCGGGCGCGGCGGCGATCGCCGCGGCGCTCGGCCTGCATTCGAGCTCCGGCGTCCCGGCGCGCACGCGTGCGGAGATCCGCTTGCAGACGCTGGCCGGTGTCGCGCACCGGCTCTACATCGAGGAGGCGAAGGGGACGATCGCCCGCCACGACGCCGGCCGGATCGCGCGTGACCCGCAGGTGATCGCCGCGCTGCGCTCCGGCAACCACGCCGCGCTGCGGGCGGCCGCGTTCCGCGAGCTCTACCTGCCCTACCACGTCGTGCGGCTGGCGATCCACGGCAGCGGGATCGCGACCGACGTCGGCGGCCCGTTCGTGATCGCGCCCGAGCGCCACACGTTCACGGTCGCCGGCCGGACCGCGACCGTCGACGCCTCGGTGCAGGACGTCGCGGGCCTCGTGAAGCTGATCCATCGCCAGACCGGGCTGCAGTCCGACGTCCGCGACCACCACGGCCACGAGTACACCAACCTGCCCCGACCCGGGCTGCGGCTCCCGACGTCCGGGGTCGTCACGATCGGCGCGCGGGCCCGGCTCGTCCGGTCGTTCACCGTCACCGGGTGGGGCCACACGCAACTCCTCGTCCGGCTGATCGAACCCTTATGAGGCGGATCTACCCTGCCGCGCGTGCGTGACACCCGCCCGCTCGAGGTGCTGGTGGTGGACGACGAGTCCGAACTGCGCGAGCAGATCCGGCGCCTGTTCGCCCGTGATGGGCATTCCGTCCTGGCGGTCGCCGACGGGCGCGCGGCGATCGACCGCGCGAGCACCGGGCACTTCGACGTCGTCGTCCTCGACGTCGCCCTGGGCCCCGGCCCCGACGGCTACGACGTGTGCCGGACGCTGCGCGAGCGGCGCAACGTGGTCCCGATCATCATGCTCACCGCGCTGGACTCCGAGGCGGACGCTGTGCTCGGGCTGGAGGCCGGCGCCGACGACTACGTGACGAAGCCCTTCGGTCCGGCCGAGCTGCGCAGTCGCGTGCGCGCCGTCCTGCGGCGCGCCGGCCCGCGCGCGCTCGGCGACGAGGTCCTCAGCGGGGGCCCGATCGTCCTCGACCGCACGAGCCGCGAGGTGCGCGTGGACGGCCGGCCGGTCGGGCTGACGTTCTCGGAGTTCGAGCTGCTGCAGGCGTTGATGGCCCGCCCCGGCGCGCTGCTCAACCGGCAGGAGCTGCTGCGGGCGATCTGGGGCGACGGCGCCTATCGCGACCCGCGCGGCATCGACGTCCACATCCGTCACCTGCGCGAGAAGCTCGAGGAGCATCCCGAGCGGCCGCAGCTCCTGCTCACCGTGCGGGGCGTCGGCTACCGCTTCCACGTTCCCTGAGGACGCTTGCGGCTCGGCTGGCTCAGCGGCCTGCGGGGACGGATCACCGCCGCGCTCGTCGCGGTGGCCGGCCTGACGCTGGTCGTCGCCGCGATCACCCTCCTGCTGCCGCTGGACCAGAGCCTGCGCAAGGATGCCCTGCGCTCGCTCAGCGAGACGGCGGCGACCGCGCGCCCGAGCTTCGAGGACCTCCCGAGGTCGGCGCTCCGCCGCGGCTCGCTGGAGCTGCGCCGGGCCGCGCGCGCATTGCGCCGGCGCTCGGGGGCCGAGGTCGTGGTGATCGACCGTGCCGGCCACGTGCTGGTGGCGACGGACCCAGCGCGCACCGCGGACTACCCCGCCGTCGCCGCGGCGCTGCGCCGGCGGTCACGGATCACCGGCTCCGCCGGCTCGGACGGGATCCGCTCGGCGATCCGGGTCGACAGCGAGGGCAAGCGCCTCGGGCTCGTGCTGCACGAGTCGCTGCGCAGCGTCGCCGCGGCCGAGGGCGTCGTCCGGCGCGCGCTGATCCTGAGCGGTGCGCTGGGCCTGCTGGCCGCGTTCGTCGCCGGCGCGCTGCTGGCCGGGCGGCTCGTGCGGCGGCTGCGCGGCCTGCGTGACCAGATGGCCGACGCCGCCGACCTCGAGGACGCCGGAATCCCGACGGCCGCCGCGGCCCGCGACGAGATCGGCGACCTCGACCGCTCCTTCGCGGCCATGCGCGAGCGGATCGCCGAGCAGGAGCGCGCCCGCCGGCGCTTCGTCGCGACCGCGTCGCACGAGCTCCGGACGCCGCTGGCCTCGCTGCAGCTGATCCTCGACTCGATCGACCAGGAGCTCGCCACCGAGACGCCGGACCTGCACGACGCGCGCAGCCAGATCGCCCGCGGCCGCGCCCAGGGCGAGCGGCTGGTCAAGCTCGCCTCCGAGCTGCTCGACCTCTCGCGCCTGGATGCGGCCCAGGCGCTGCGGGCCGAGCCGGTCGAGCTGGCCGAGCTGGCACGAGCGGTGGCGACGGAGTTCCCGTCCGCACCGGTCGCGCTCGACGCGCCGGTCCCGAGCTGGGTCCTGGCCGACCCCGGCGGCGTCGTCCGGATCCTGCGCATCCTGCTCGACAACGCGGTCCGTCACGCCGGCGCCAGCGGACCGATCGACGTCAGCGTCCACCCGGGCGGGGTCGGCGTCCGCGACCGCGGTCCCGGCATCCCGGACGCCGAGCGCGACCTGATCTTCGAGCGCTTCCGGCGCGGGTCCACCAGCGCGACGGGCACCGGCTTCGGCCTCGGCCTCGCGATCGCGCTGGAGCTCGCCCGCGGCATGGGCGGGAACCTGCGGCTCGACGGCGCCGCGGACGGAGCGCACTTCGTGCTCGAGCTGCCCGGCGTGCCGGCGGATCAGCTCGAGTGAGCGGGGACCGCCCTCAGGCGCCCGGCTTGCGGCAGAGCACCTGGTAGACGGACTCCGACCCGGTGGCGAACCCCAGGCGTCCGGCACGCAGGTACACGCGCCACACGCGCGCGCGCTCGCTGCCGGCGATCGCCACCGCCTCGTCGTAGCGTGCCTCGAAGCGCTCGATCCAGTGGCTGAGCGTCGTCACGTAGTCGCCACCCAGGCCCTCGACGTGCTCGGTGACGAGGCCGGCGTGCTCCAGCGCGCGCTGCACGTAGGACAGCGGCGCCACGTCGCCGTCGGGGAACACGTAGCGCTGGGAGATCGGCCCCGCGTCGTCGAACGGGTCCGCCGGGTCATAGCGCACCTGCGAGATGCCATGGTTGAGCAGCCGCCCACCCGGCCGCAGGACCGCGGCGAGGCTCTTCGCGTACGTGTCGAGGTGCGTCGCGCCGACATGCTCGACCATGCCGATGCTGGAGATCGCGTCGAACGGCGGGCCGTCCAGGTCGCGGTAGTCGGCGACCCGGATCTCCACCCGCTCCGCCAGCCCCGCCTCGCGGACCCGCTCGCGGGCCAGCTCCGCCTGGCGGTCCGAGAGCGTGATCCCGAGCACGCGCACGTCGTGCCGGGAGGCGGCATGGATCGCGAAGCTGCCCCACCCGCAGCCGACGTCGAGCACGCGCTCGTCCGGCTGCAGGCGCAGCTTCTGGCAGACCATCTCGAGCTTCGTCTCCTGCGCTTCCTCGAGCGTCTTCGCGCCGCGGCTGAACACCGCGCAGCTGTACGTCATCGACGGATCGAGGAACAGCGCGAAGAACTCGTTGCCCGCGTCGTAGTGGTGGCGCACCGCGCGGCGATCGCGCACGAGGCTGTGCAGGCGACCGCGCTGGCGCAGCTCGATGGCGGGCACCGGGGGAGGCGCGACCAGACCGGCGGCCCGGACCGCCGCCAGGGCGAGCCGCGCGGCGTCGGCCGGCGCGATCTTCGGCGGCTCCCAGTCGACCACCAGCGCCACGGCCGCGTCGAGGTCCTCCACCGCGACGTCGAGGTCGCCGCTGATGTAGGCCCGGCCGAGCCCGAGCTCGCCCGGCCGCCGGATCAGGTGCGCCAGCGCGCGCGGAGAGCGCAGGTCGAACGTCGGGCCTGAGCCCGTCGTCGCCGGGACCTCGGTCCCGTCCCAGAAGCGGAGCGCGAACGGCCGCTCGGGCAGCGCGCGTTGCAGCTCACGACGCAAGGCGGCCGAATGCGAGAACACCGGTGGGAACCTAGTAGACGCGCCGCCCACGAAGTTCCTCCGCACCGACGACGTCGGTAGCGTGGCGCCCATGAGGTCGGTCACCTGCCGGGCCGCGGAGCTGACGGTCGCCGACGGCCCGCCGCACACGCCGGCCCGCGGACAGCTGCTGCTCGAGGTCGAGCGCTGCGGCATCTGCGGGTCAGATCTGCACGCGCGCGCGCAGTGCGACGAGCTGGCCGACGTGATGGTGGAGACCGGCTATGACGGCTTCATGCGCGCCGACCAGGAGGTCGTGTTCGGGCACGAGTTCACCGGCCGCGTCGCCGCCCACGGGTCCCAGACGCGGCGGCGGCTCGCCGAAGGCGCGCGTGTCGTAGCGCTCCCTCTGGTCCGCCGCGGCGACGCCGTCCATCCGGTCGGGCTGTCCGCGCACGCCCCCGGCGGCTACGCCGAGCAGGTGGTCGTCGAGGAGTCGCTCTCGCTCGCGGTCCCGAACGGCCTGTCCGCGGACATCGCCGCGCTCACCGAGCCGATGGCCGTCGGCTGGCACGCCGTCCAGCGCGGCCAGGTCGGCAAGCGCGACGTGGCGATCGTCATCGGCTGCGGCCCGGTCGGCCTCGCGGTCATCAGCCTGCTCGAGGCGCGCGGCGTGCGCAGCATCGTGGCGAGCGACCCGTCGCCCGGCCGCCGGCGCCTCGCGACCGCCTGTGGCGCGCATGTCGTCGTCGACCCGACCGTCGAGTCGCCCTACGAGACGGCGGCGGCCGACAAGCACCTGACGACCGTCCCGGCCGCGCTGGACCTGGCGGTCGGCGCGATCGAGAGGCTCGGTCGCCTGCCGGTCTCCTGGTGGCACACCTGGCGCGTCCTCGACAAGCTCGGCGTGACCCACCCGAAGGCCCCGGTCATCTTCGAGTGCGTCGGCGTCCCGGGCATGATCGACGGCGTGATCGCCGGGGCGCCGCTGTTCTCCCGCGTCGTCGTCGTCGGCGTGTGCATGGGCGCCGACCGCCTGCGGCCGTCGCTGGCGATCAACAAGGAGCTCGATCTGCGCTTCGTGGTCGGCTACACGCCGCTCGAGTTTCGCGACACGCTGCACATGCTCGCCGAGGGCGAGGTCGACGCGTCGCCGCTGCTCACCGGCGCCGTCGGGCTCGAGGGCGTCGCGGGCGCGTTCGAGGCCCTCGGGGACCCCGAAGCACACGCGAAGATCCTCATCGACCCGGCGCTCACCGGCTCCGAGCTGCGCGTGGCGTAGGACTGCCGCCGTGCCCTCGGACGCCACGATCCTCGACGCCGGTGGCCGCGAACTGCGGGTCACGAGCGGCGACCGCGTGATCTTCCCGCCGACCGAGCGCACCGGCGCGGTCACCAAGCTCGACGTCGTGGAGTACTACCTCGCCGTCGCGGACGGGATCATGCGCGCGCTCGAGCGGCGGCCGACGACGCTCGAACGCTGGCCGAAGGGCGTGCACCCGGGCATCGTGCTGTCGACGCGGGAGCAGCGCGGCGGCGACGCGTTCTTCCAGAAGCGCGTGCCGCAAGGGGCTCCGGAGTACGTCCAGACGGCGCGCATCCAGTTCCCGTCGGGGCGCCACGCCGACGAGGTCTGCCCGTCCGAGGTGGCCGTGGTCGGCTGGGCGGCCCAGATGGGCACGATCACGTTCCACCCGTGGCCGGTCCGTGAGGACGACGTCGACCACCCCGACGAGCTGCGGATCGACCTGGACCCGCAGCCGGGCACCGACTTCGAGGACGCCGTGCGCGTGGCCGGCGAGGCGTACACGCTGCTCGGCGACCTCGGCTACACCGGCTTCCCGAAGACCTCCGGCGGCCGTGGCGTGCACATCTACGTGCGGATCGAGCCGCGCTGGACGTTCACCGACGTCCGCCACGCCGCGATCGCGTTCGGGCGCGAGCTCGAACGGCGCCTGCCGGGCCAGGTGACGACGAAGTGGTGGAAGGAGGAGCGCGGCTCGAAGATCTTCGTCGACTACAACCAGAACGCGCGTGACCGGACCATCGCCTCGGCGTACAGCATCCGCCCGAAGCCGGGGGCGCCGGTGTCCGCGCCGGTGACGTGGGACGAGCTGCCGTCGGTCGCGCCCGAGGACTTCACGGTGGCGACGATGCCGGCGCGCTTCGCCGCGGTCGGCGACCACCACGCGGCGATCGACGACGTCGCGCACTCGCTGCAGCCGTTGCTCGATCTCTACGAGCGCGACGAGGCGGGCGACATGCCATATCCGCCGGACTACCCGAAGATGCCGGGCGAGCCCAAGCGCGTCCAGCCGTCGCGCGATCGCGACCGGCCGC
>JAXDHL010000488.1:0-4585 GCA_034664525.1 Solirubrobacteraceae bacterium | reverse complement strand
TCGGCGGATGGCCCTGCATCCGGCGCTGATTCGCCGCGAGCATCGGTGGATCCAGGTCAAGGCGAGACCCAGTTGGGCCGCTCGAAGGCCTCCTCGAGCCCGGCCCGCAGGATGTTGCGATACGAGCGGCCCGGCGTGCCCTCCTCGCGCACGCCGGTCTCGGTCGTGACCGTCGTGCAGCCCGCCTCGGCGGCCAGCCGGATGCGGGTCGCCAGCAGCGCGCTCTGCGCCCCGCGGCCGCGCGCCTCCGGCAGCGTGGCGCCCATGCCGAGCCAGCCCTGGTCGCCCGCGACCACGAGCGCGGCGCCGGACACCGGCGCGTCCCCGTCGTAGGCGACCAGGCACGTCCACCCCGGACGGCCGACCGCACCGGCGATCACGTCGATCATGAAGTCGGGCATCCCGAACCCGCCGACGACCGGTGCCGCGAAGTCGCGCGCGCGGTCGGGCCCGACCGCCTCGATCCGCAGGTCGGTCGGCGCGTGCGCGCTCGGGTCGGCCGGGCCGGCGAACTTCATCCAGGCGTAGGCGGGCGTGTACCCGGCGGTCGCCAACCGCTCGGCCAGGCCGCCGGCGCCCGGCGCGACCGCGACGATGTGCTCGAGGCCGTCGTAGACGCGCAGGATCTCGGCCGGGTCGGTCGCGTCGTCGGCCCCGCACACCCGGTTGAGATCGCGCACCCCGGGCAGCGAGCGCGCGATCCCGCACACGGCTTCGCCGAGACGCGCGACGCCGAAGCCGTGGTTGCGCTCGGGCGCGCCGTCGAACATGGCCGCAAAGGCCGCGATCTCGGCGCGCTCGAGGTCGTGCATGGGCCCTCAGGCGACCGCCGGAGCCCCCTCCGGCTCGCGGTCGGGCAGCGGCCGCGGGTCCGGGCCGATGTACTTGGCCGTCGGGCGGATCAGCCGCGCCTCGCGCTTCTGCTCGAGGATGTGCGCCGACCAGCCGGCCACGCGCGCACACGCGAACATCGGCGTGAACAGCTCAGGCGGGATCTCCGCGTAGTCGAGCACGACGGCCGACCAGAACTCCACGTTGGTGGCCAGGACGCGGTCCGGCTTGCGGGCCTGCAGCTCGGCCAGGGCCGCCTCCTCGAGCGCCTCGGCGACATCGACGCGGGGCGCGCCGATCTCACGCGCGGTCCGGCGCAGGACGCGGGCGCGCGGGTCCTCGGCGCGATAGACCCGGTGGCCGAAGCCCATCAGCCGGTCGCCGCGGTCGAGCAGGTCCTTGACGTAGCGCTCGGCGTCGCCCGCCTGCTCGACCTCGTCGAGCATCTTCAGGACGCGGCTCGGCGCCCCGCCGTGGAGCGGCCCGGAGAGCGCGCCGACGGCGCCGGAGAGCGCCGCGGCGACGTCGGCGCCGGTCGAGGTGATCACCCGGGCGGTGAACGTCGAGGCGTTCATGCCGTGCTCGGCGGCCGAGATCCAGTAGGCATCGATCGCCCGGGCGTGCTTGGGATCGGCCTCGCCGCGCCAGCGGATCAGGAAGCGCTCCGGAATCGAGCGCGCCAGGTCGACCTCGCTCTGCGGGACCGGCGGACGGCCGGCGCCGCGGGCGGACTGGGCGACGAACGAGAGCGCCATCACGGACGCGCGGGCGAGGTCTTCGCGAGCGCGCTCGTCGTCGATGTCGATGACCGCCTGCATGCCCCATTCGGCGCCCAGCAGCGCCAGTGCGGACTGGAGGTCGACCCGCGGATCGCCGGAGCGGAAGTGCAGCGGATGCGGCTGTGCGGGCGGAAGGCCGGGCTCGAACTCGCCGTCGACCAGCAGCCCCCACACCTGCTCGAACGGGACGGTCCCCACGAGATCCTCGATGTCGTACCCGCGGTACCGGAGGGCGCCGCCCTCCTTGTCGGGCTCGGCGATCTCGGTTGCGAAGGCGACGACGCCCTCGAGGCCTGACTGGACTTCACCGGACATCGGCGACATGACCTTTCGATGGGAGCTGCGGAAGTGCTGAAGTGCATTGTCCCGTATCTCTGCGAATAAGGTCCCACCCCGGCACCGACCACCGATGACCGAACTCCCCTTCCACTCCGCCGTGCAGCTCGGCGCGCTGCTCCGCGAGCGCCAGCTGTCACCCGTCGAAGCGGTCGAGAGCGCGCTCGCGCGCATCGAGGCGCTCGACCCGGCGCTCGGGGCGTTCGTCGACGTCGACGGCGAGCGGGCGCTTGCGCAGGCGCGCGCCGTGCCGGCGGGCGATCGCCGGGCGTTCGCCGGCGTCCCGATCGCGGTCAAGGCCAACACGCCGGTCACCGGTCTGACGATGGACCACGGCTCCCGGCTGCTCGCCGGCTACAAGCCGAGCCACGACGCCCACCTGGTCCGCCGCCTGCGCCAGGAGGGATTCGTGATCGTCGGGACGACCAAGACGCCCGAGTTCGGGATCCTGCCGACCACCGAGCCGCACTCGACCGGCCCGGCGCGCAACCCGTGGGACCGCGAGCGCACCCCGGGTGGCTCGAGCGGCGGCGCCGCGGCCGCGGTCGCCTCGGGGATGCTTCCGATCGCCCACGGCAACGACGGCGGCGGCTCGATCCGGATCCCCGCCGCCTGCTGCGGGCTCGTCGGCTTGAAGCCCAGCCGCGGCCGGGTCTCCCGCGGGCCCGACTCCGGCGACTCGTTCCTGGTCTGCGACGGGGTGCTGTCGCGGACGGTCCTCGATACCGCCGCCGCGCTGGACGTGCTGTCCGGCTACGAGGTCGGCGACGCCACGTGGGCGCCCCCGCCCGGCACGCCGTTCGTGCAGGCCGTCGGGCGCGACCCCGGACCGCTGCGGATCGGCGTCACGACCGCGAACCCGATCGGCGCGCCGCCCGACCCCGACCACGTCACCGCCGTGCGTGAGACGGCCGACGCGCTGGCCGGTCTCGGCCATCGCGTCCAGGAGGTCTCGCCCGACCTCCCGGGCCCCGAGGCGCTGCCTCTGTTCCTGACCGTGTTCGCGGCCAACATCGCGCTCGGCGCCGCCTACGCGCAGCTGCTGGCCGGCCGCGAGGCGGGCCCCGACGACGTCGAGCCGCTGTCGCGGGCGATGATGGACCGCGCGGCCGCAACCTCATCGACCGAGTACCTCGGCGCGGTGGCGATGCTGCAGGCGATCTCACGCCGCGTGATCGCGCTGTGGGCCGACTTCGACGTGCTGCTCGTGCCGGCGCTGGCCGCGCGGCCGCCCCGGATCGGCGAGATCGACGGCTCGAGGACCGACGCGTTCGACCGCGCCGCCGCCTTCGCGCCCTATGCGGGGCTGTTCAACGTGACCGGCCAGCCGGCGATCACCGTCCCCGCCGGCCTCGCCGCCGACGGCTTGCCGACGACGGTCCAGCTCGTCGGCCCGCCGCTGGGCGAGGACACGCTGCTGCAGGTCGCCTCGCAGCTCGAGATCGCGCGCCCGTGGGCCGACCGCCGGCCCCAGATGGGCTACTAGGCCGCGGCGAGGACCTCGGCGATCGACCGCGGGCGCACGCCGAGCGCCTCGGCGTCCGCAGTCCCGCGCCCGCTGAGCATCGTGGCGGCCAGGATGTCGGCCTCGTCGCGGGTGGCGAGCGCGATCGGCCCGGTCGCCACCTCGTACGCGTGCAGCAGGGACAGGATCAGCCGGCTGGGGACCGTCACCAGCCGCCGCGGGCGCCCGAGGGCCTCCAGCATGGCGCCGACCGCCTGGCGGTTGGTGAACACCTGCGGCCCCGCGAGCTCGAGCGTGCGGTGGCCGTCCGCCGGCTCGCGGATCACGGCGTCGAGGCAGGCGGCGACGTCGGCCGCGGCGATCGGCTGCGTGGTCGCCCGCCCCATGGATCCGGTGACGGGCACGAACGGCAGCAGGCTGAGGAGGTCCAGCACGGTCAGGTTGCGGTCTCCGGGGGCGTAGATCAGCGAGGACCGCAGGACCGTCGTGGCGATCGAGGCGTCCGCGACCGCCTGCTCGGCCAGCGCCTTGGCCCGGTGCAGCCGCGCGCGGTGGTGCGGCGTGGCGCCCAGCGGGCTCACGAACACGAAGTGCTGCACCCCGGCGGCCTCGGCGGCGCGCAGCAGGCGCCACGTCGCCACGCCGTCGACCTCCTCGATCGTCGCCCCCGGCTGGTCGCGGTCGGCGGCGGCCAGGTGTACGACGGTCGACACCCCCCGCAGTGCGTGGCGGAACGACGCGGGGTCTCCCAGGTCGCCGAGCGCGATCTGCACCCGCACCCGCTCGGCGCCCAGCCGGCGGGGGTCGCGCACGAGGCAGCGAACCGGCTCGTGGCGCTGCATGAGCAACGGCAGCAACGCGGAGCCGACCCGTCCCGTGGCACCCGTCAGCAACAGCACGCCCGGCAGGCTATCCGGGGCCGGGGTTTGAGAGGATGCATCGACCATGGCATATGTCATCACCGAGCCCTGCATCGGCACCAAGGACAACTCGTGCGTCGAGGTCTGCCCGGTCGACTGCATCCATCCCACCCCGGACGAGCCGGACTACGACAAGGTCGAGATGCTGTTCATCGACCCGGAGGAGTGCATCGACTGCGACGCGTGTGTCGAGGCCTGCCCGGTCGACGCCTGCTTCGCCGAGGACCAGGTCCCGGACGAGTGGTCGAAGTACG
>JAXDHL010000487.1:0-16918 GCA_034664525.1 Solirubrobacteraceae bacterium | reverse complement strand
CCCGAACCTCGACTCCTGGCAGGCGCGGCTGGCCGGCCCGCGCTGGTACCACCTCGACCTGCCACGCCACCGCACGCACTTCACCGCCCGCGGCGCGGTGCGGCTGCTCGAGCGCTCCGGCTTCGAGGTGCTGCGCGTCGAGCACCTGCTGCTCGAGCACAACCCGTTCGGGCTCTGGCAGTCGCTCGTCAACCGCGTCACGCCGACGCCGTCGTGGCTGTTTCACGCGCTCAAGCGCAACGCGCGCACGCGGCCGGCCGACGCGGTCCCGACCGCGCTCGCGCTGCCGCTCGCGCCGGTCGCGCTGGGGGTCGAGGCGGCGGCCGGGCTGGCCCGCCGCGGAGGCACCGTGGCGCTGCTCGCGCGGCGGGTACAGTGAGCGGCATGGAAGGCTTCGGCTTCTTCAACGACCCCGATCTGCAACGCCGTCTCCAGGAGATGATGGAGCAGATGCAGGGAGCGCAATCGCTGGCCTGGGCGGACAACGCCATCGGGCTCGCCGTGAACATGACCGTCGCGGCCATCAACCGCATCAACGTCCAGGGCAGCGCCGAGGATCAGGCCCAGCAGATCCGCCAGGTGATGGCGGTCGTCTTCCCCGAGGCCGTGACCCTCGTGCGTGAAGCCCGCGCGGGCCTGTCCTGACGGCGCAGCCGGACATCGCCCCCAGCCTCGAGCAGCGCGTCTCCGAGCGCGCAGACTCCGCGTGGGCGCTCGCCTGCGTGTCGATCGCACTCGAGAAGGGCGTGATCGCCGCCCTGCCGGGCGACGCCCTCGCGGTGGCCCAGCGCACCGGGCTGGCCCCGCCGCTGGTCGCCCGGCTGCTCGACGTGCTCGTCGCGGTCGGCCTCGTCGAGCCCGACGGCGACGGCTACCGCGCCGCGGAGCCGCTCGCGGGCGACCGCGCACGCGGCGAGCGCGTCGCCGCCGAGGCCCGCTCGGAGCTCCTGCAGGCGGCCGACCTGGTCAAGGGCGGGGCGCTCGACCTCGAGGGCTGGCGCCACGAGGACCCGGCGATCCTGCGCGCCCAAGGCGTCAGCTCGGCTGCTGCCGTGCCCGCGCTGGCGGCGGCCTTCCCGTCGCTCGGCGACCTCTCGCAGCGGATGGAGCGGCCGGGCGCGACCGCGCTCGACGTGGGCACCGGGGTGGCAGCGATCGCGATCGCGCTCTGCCGCCGCTTCCCCGAGCTGCGGGTCGTGGGCCTCGAGCCGGCGAAGGCGCCGATGGCCGAAGCGCGGCGCAACGTCGTCGCCGCCGGGATGGACCGCCGCATCGAGCTGCGCGGCCAACGGGTCGAGGACCTCGCCGACGAGGCGGCGTTCGACTTCGCGTTCCTGCCGATGGTCTTCCTCTCGACGGAGACGCTGCGCGCGGCGCTGCCGGCGATCCACCGGGCATTGAAGCCCGGCGGCTGGGTCGTGACCGCGTCGCTCGGCGCGCCCGGCGACGGGCTCGCCCCGGCGCTCGCGCGGCTGAAGGCGACGCTCTGGGGCTCGGAGGCGCTGCCGCCCGAGACCGTGCACGCGCTGCTCGACGAGGCCGGCTACGCCGAGGTGCGGGTGTTCGACGTGCCGCCCGGCGTCACGCTGGTCCCGGTCGCCGCCCGGCGCGACTGACCCTCCTCGCCGTCCGACGCCCGCGCGGCGCGGCCCTCCGCGATCACATGGCGGAACGAGCGGAACTTGAAGATCGACACCAGCGCGAGGAACCCGACGGCGAGCGAGAACGCCCCGATCGCGATCTGCTGGCCGACCGAGTAGGCGGCCACCACCGACGAGCCGCCGAACACCTTGACCAGGATCGCCTGCTGCACGCCCGCGCCACCGGGCGTGAACGGGACGATCGCGGCGACGGCGTTCGTCCCCAGCACGAGCAGCACGTTGCGCACCGAGCCGCCGACGCCGAACGCGTCCAGCAGGCACCAGAACGCGGCGAAGCGGAACAGCCAGCCGGCGAACTGGATCGCGAACACCTCGCGCAGGTAGCGCCGCCGGTCGCGCAGGATCGCGAAGCCCTGGCGGACGCGCGCCCAGAACGCGCGCACCCGCGCGCTCAGCAGCGCGAAGGCCACGAAGCTGAGGACGCCGAGCACGGTGACGATGAACAGCGTCACCCGCATGTGCGAGGCGAACCAGGACAGGTCGAACGCGTCGAGCTGGGAGAAGTCCGGCGGCTTGGGAAACACGCCCTGGGTGAACGCGAAGGTGAGCACGGGGATCGCGATCACCGCGTCGTAGATCAGCTCGACGAACATCGAGGACGTGACCGCGGGATAGCTCGAGTGCGGGATCGTCGTCTTGGTCAGGAAGACCTTCATGACGTCGCCGCCGCGGGCGGGCACCACGTTGTTGAACCCGTACGCCGCCATGTAGGCGCCCCAGATCCGCCGCCATTCGAACCGCTCCTCGGGGTACGCGGCGCGCAGGACGTTGAACCAGGCGCGCGAGCGCAGGGCGAGGTAGATGCCGAAGCACGCGAGGCCGAGCACCAGCGTCAGCCAGTTCACGTGGGCGAGGTTGGAGAAGAACTTGCCGATCGCGTCGAAGAACGAGCCGATCGACGCGAAGATGGACGGCCCGGCCACCCGCCCACCGTACCCTGTGCCGATGCGCCGCCCGGCGACGCTGTCCGCCGCCCTGCGCGACCTCGGCGCGTGAGCGGCGCCGCGCTCGCACTCGCGCTCGCATCGGCGGTGGTGCACGCGGCGTGGAACGCGGTGCTGGCCGATGCCGAGGACCCGCAGGCGGCGACCGCCGTCGCGCTGCTGGCGGGCGCACTCGCGTTCGCGCCGGTCGCGGCCCTCACCTGGGACGTCGCCGGCTCGGTCGCGCCGTACGTGACGGCCTCGGCCGTCGCCGAGCTCGCCTACATCGCGCTGCTGGCCGCCGCGTACGCCCGCGCCGAGCTGTCGCTCGTCTACCCGATCGCCCGCGGCACGGCGCCGGTGCTCGTCCTCCTCGTCGCGGGCGTCAGCGGCGCGCAGCAGGCGCTGGGCGTCCTGCTCGTGGGCGCAGGAGTGATCGCCGTCCGCGGCCTCCGGGCCGCCGGGTCCTCACGTGACCTCGCGATGGCGCTCGGCATCGCGGCCTGCATCGCCACCTACACGGTGATCGACCGGACCGGTCTGCACCACGCCGCGGCCATGCCCTACCTCGAGCTCGAGCTCGCACCGGTGGCCATCGTCTACGCGGTCATCCTGGGCGCCGCGCGCGTCCGGGCGGCGGTCTCCTGGCGGGCACTGCTCGCCGGCGTCGGGCTGTTCGGGGCGTACGGACTCGTGCTGCTCGCGCTGCGCGAGGCGCCGGCCGCCGCAGTCGCCGCCGTGCGCGAGACGAGCGTCGTGTTCGCGGTCGCGTTCGCCGCGCTCTTCCTGGGCGAGCGCGTCGGGCCGGCGCGCGCGCTCGGCGCGGTCGGCGTCGCAGCCGGCGTGGCGCTCGTCGCCACCTAGCCGCGCGAGCGTCTACGCACCACCCCCCGGAAGCTAAAGGCGCCTCAGCGGTGCCATAGCCCCCTTGAGACGCCATCGCCCCGGCTAGCTTGCCGGGATGCGGATGATCCGGTCGTCGCCGGGCCGCGGGCTGCCGCGCCCGTCCCGGTTCGACGTCGAGATCCAGAGCGCTCCGCCGGGGGCGGCGACGACGGTCCGCACGCGGCCCCAGCGGCCCGCGTACAGCAACTGCTTGGGGCCGACCGAGGTGCCGTTCAGCGGGATCCGCCAGACGCCGCGCCCCTGCAGCGCACCGACGTAGAGGCGCCCGTTGCGGATCGCGGCGCCCGACGGCGAGGCCTCGGACGTGCGCCAGGTGACCTTCGGATTGATGTACTTGCCGCCGTGGGTCGAGCCGCGGCCCTCGACGGCCGGCCAGCCGTAGTCGCGTCCCGGCCGGATCAGGTTGACCTCGTCGTAGGTGTTCTGACCGAACTCGGTCGCCCACAGACGGCCGTTGCGGTCCCAGGCCAGCCCCTGCACGTTGCGATGGCCATACGACCAGACCAGCGAGCCCTTGAACGGGTTGCCGGCCGGGACCGACCCGTCGGGGTTGAGGCGCAGGATCTTGCCGTTGAGCGCCGAGCGGTTCTGGGCGAGCGCCGGGTTGCCCGTCTCCCCGACGCCGGCGTAGAGCTTGCCGTCGGGGCCGAACGCGATCCGGCCGCCGTCGTGGATGAACCCGCGCCGGAGGCCGGTGAGGACCGGGTCGAGCGCGCCGCCGAGCCTGAAGCGCGCGATCCGGTTGTCGCCGGCGGTCGTGAAGTAGGCGTACACGAGCCCGTCGCTCGAATACCGGGGCGAGACCGCGAGGCCGAGCAGGCCACCCTCGCCCGCGCCGGTGTCCACGCCCGGCACCGTCATCACGAGCCGCTTCGAGCCGCCGCCACGCGGGATGCGGTAGATCCGCCCGGTCGTGCGCTCGCTCACCAGCGCCGACCCGCCCGGCAGGAACGCGATCCCCCACGGGACGTGCAGCCCGCTGGCGATCGTCTTGACGCTCGGGGCGGCGCCCGCCGTCCCGGTCACGGTGGCGCCGTCGCCACAGGCGATCAGGAAGCCGGCGGTCAGCAGGATCCCGGCGAGGGCGCGCATCCCGTCATGGTGCCCGCTATGACTCTGGCGTGCGCATCGACCCGCCCGACCTGCCGGACGAGCTCGAGCCGGCGACCACCCTCGACGCGGGCGGCCTCGACTGCGCGGCCCTGCAGGGCGCCGAGCTCGCCGGGCTGCGGCTGGTCGCCGCCTCGATCGACGCCAGCCGGCTCGAGCGCGTCGACCTCACCGGCGCGAAGCTCCCCAACCTCGCCGTGCGCGACAGCGAGCTGCGCGAGTGCGCCCTCGCCAACGCCGACCTGCGGGGCGCGTCGCTGCGCCGCACGCACGTCCGCGGGGGCCGCCTGACCGGCCTGATCTGGACGGAGGGCGAGGCGGCCGACGTCGTGCTCGAGGACTGCCGCGCCGATCTGGCCGCGCTGGCCGGCACCCGGCTCGAGCGGGTGCGCTTCACGCGCTGCAACCTGGCGCAGGCGGACTTCGAGGGTGCCCGGATGAAGACCGTCGTCTTCGAGGACTGCGACCTGCGCGACGCCGACCTGAGCGGCGCGCGCTTCGAGCAGGTCGAGCTGCGCGGCTGCCGGCTCGAGGGCCTGCGCGGCGCGGCGGCCCTGCGCGGCGTCGCGATGCCGTGGTCAGACGTGCTCGACGCTGCCGGGCTGTTCGCGGCCGCCTGCGGCGTCAAGGTGCTCGCCGACGGCGAGTAGCGCGCGGATCATCCCCGCCAGCTCGAGCACCGCGAACCGTGACGCGCGGTTGACGCCGCCCGCGTTGAGGAAGCCGTGGAACAGCGACGGGTGGCGGCGCAGGACGACGGGCACGCCCGCCTCCCGAAGCCGCTCGGCGTAGGCCTCCCCCTCGTCGCGCAGCGGGTCGAAGCCGGCGGTGACGACGATCGCCGGCGCGTTGCCCGACAGGTCGTCGACGAGCAGCGGCGAGCGCCGCGGGTCGGCCGGGTCGGCGCCGGAGGGCCAGTGGTGGCCGGAGTACCAGTCGATCAGCGCGCTGGTCAGGAAGAAGCCGTCGCTGAACAGGTCCTGCGAGCGCGTCCGGTGCTCCGTGCCGTCCGTCGCCGGGTAGATGAGGACCTGCAGCGCGGGCTGCGGGACCTCGCCGCGGGCAGCCTCGTGGGCGACCGCGATCGAGAGCGTGCCGCCGGCGCTGTCGCCGCCGATCGCGACCCGGTCGGGGTCGGCACCGAGCTCGGCCGCGTGCTCGGCCGCCCACTTCCAGGCGACCGTCACGTCGTCGTGGTACTCCGGGAACGGATGCTCGGGCGCGAGCCGGTACTCCACCGACAGGACGTTCACGCCCGCGTGCGCGCACAGGACGCGGCACGGCGCGTCGTGGGTGTCGACGTCGCCGACCACGAACCCGCCGCCGTGCAGGAAGACGAGCAGCGGGTGCGGGCCGCCGGGCTCCGGCGTCGTGTACAGGCGCGCCTTCAGCGGCCCCTCGGCGCCCGGGACCGTGAGGTCGCGCACGGACCCGACCGGCGTCGGCCGGCCCTGGGCGATCGCCGCCTCCTCGCTGGTGAACGCCCGGCCCCGCGCGACCGTCAGCGTCTCCGGCGGCGGCTCGCCGATGCGCTCGCGCAGCGCGAGCGTGAGCTGCACGCCGGAGTCGAGCGTCTGGCCGTCGACCACGATCGGCGGGCGGCCGGACAGGCGGACCTGCGCCCGCGGCGGCAACAGGTCGAGCAGGCGGGCACCCGTCGAGAGGGCGCGGACGCGGGGCGAACGGCGGGCCATGGCCCGGCACCTAATCACGTGACCCCGGGTCGGGGCGCCGGCCCGACACTTGCGTAAGTTGAGACTAACGGTTAGTATGGACTGACCGATGGTGGAGCAGCGACCCCTCGACGACCTGATCACCGCCCTTGCGGACCCGACGCGCCGTGCCGTGTTCGAGGCGCTCTCAGACGGCCCGCGGGCCGTCGGGGACCTCGCGGGGGACCTCCCGGTCACGCGCCCCGCCGTGTCCCAGCACCTCAAGGTGCTGCGCGAGGCCGGGCTCGTGACGGTCCGGGCCGACGGGACGCGGCGGTACTACGCCGCCGACCCGCGCGGCCTCGAGGGGCTGCGCACCTGGCTCGACGGCTTCTGGTCGTCCGCGCTGTCCGCCTTCGCCACCCATGTCGACGCGCCGCAGGCGCACGAGGAGCAGTGATGACCACCACCACGATCGAGCCCGTCCGCACCCAGGTCCGCGTGAACGCGAGTCCGGAGCGCGCCTTCCAGGCGTTCACCGACATGAGCGCCTGGTGGCCGCTGGACAGCCACCACATCGGGGAGGCCGCCGCGGCCGAGGCGGTGATCGAACGCCGTGACGGCGGCCGCTGGTACGAGCGCGGCGACGACGGCACGGAGTGCGAGTGGGGCCGGGTCCTCGTCTACGAGCCGCCGGCGCGGCTGGTGCTCGTGTGGCAGATCGGCGCCGACTGGAAGCACCACCCCGAGTTGCACACCGAGGTGGAGGTCACCTTCACGCCGGACGGCGACGGCACGCTCGTCGCGCTCGAGCACCGCGACCTCGAGGCGTTCGGCGACGCCGGCCCGTCGATGCGGGAGACGTTCGGCAGCCCGGGCGGCTGGTCCGGCCTGCTCGAGCGCTTCGCGGCGAACCTTTAGGGGTAGCCGGTCCACGACTCGGGTATGCGAACGCTGCGGGGGGTCCGAAAGGAGCCTCGAACATGGACGACCAGGCGGCGGCCGCCGAGTACCGGCAAGCCGTCGAGGACGCGCTCCAGCAGCTCGAGTGGTGCATCGGCTACCTCTACGGGATCCGTAAGACCAGCGTGTCGCGCGCGCTTGCGCGCAACCGCAGCCGGATCAGAGCGGAGCTCACGGGAGAGCGCGGGGGTGAGCGATGATGGCGCCCCCGCGGCCCCGCGAGAACCGCTACGTCACCGGCCCGAGCCACGGCGGGCTGGCCGACACCGTCGACCTGATACTGGACAAGGGCATGGTCATCGACCTCTGGGCCCGGGTGGCCCTCCTCGACGTCGAGATCCTGTTCGTGGACGCGCGGATCGTCGTGGCGAGCATCGACACGTACCTGCGGCTCGCCGAGGCCACCGGGCGTGAGCTCGCGTCAGGCGTTGGCTAGGTCGCCCAGCGCCTTCAGGACCTCGTCGTCGTGCGTCTTGGGCGAGGCCTTCTCGATCACGTGCGCGACGACGCCGTCGGGCCCGATCACGAACGTCGACCGCGTGGCGCCCCAGTACTTGCGCCCGTACATCGACTTCTCCGCCCACACGCCATAGGCCTCGCAGACCGCGTGGTCCTCGTCGGCGAGCAGCGTGAAGTTCAGCCCCTGCGCGTCGTGGAACTTCTTGACCTCCTTGACCGGATCCGGTGAGACGCCGATCACGGTCGCGCCGGCGGCGTCGTAATCGCCGCGGTGGTCGCGCACGCCGCACGCCTGCGTCGTGCAGCCGGAGGTGTTGGCCTTGGGGTAGAAGTAGAGGACGACGGTCTTTCCCGCGAACTCGGCCAGGGAGACCTCGTTGCCGTCCTGGTCGGGCAGGGTGAAGTCGGGCGCAGGCTGTCCGGTCTCGATCATCCCCTGGACGCTACTTGAGCGATCACAGCACGCCCGCGTAGCCGTCGCGCCGCGAGTCGGAGCCGCCGACGAGGACATCGCCTTCGCGCATGATCGCCTGGCCGCTGCCGAACTCCAGCGAGTTCGAGCTCAGCACGATCTCGCCGCCCAGCGGCTGCAGTGCCTCCGCGCTCTCCCACATGCCCTCCTCGAGCCGGACCGCTTCGCCCTCCACGCGGAAGCGCGGACGATCGAGCGCGGCCTGAGGGTCGAGCCGGTCGTCGATGAGCGAGGACACGAGCTGCACGTGGGCCTGGGCCTGGATGAACCCGCCCATCACCCCGAACGGCCCGAGCAGCGCCCCGTCGCGCACGAGCAGGCCCGGGATGATCGTGTGATACGGACGCCGCCCCGGCTCGATCGCGCCGTTGACCGCGAAGCAGCCCGCGCGGTTCTGCATGTGGATTCCGGTGCCGGGCGCCTCGACCCCCGAGCCTTCGTAGAGGCTCTGGATGAACGACACCGCCATGCCGCGCTCATCGACGACGCAGAGGTAGGCGGTGCCGCTCGGCGGCTCGGTGACCGCCGCCGCCGCGGTGCGGGCACGAGCAGCGAGGTGCTCCGGTCGGAGCAGGCAGCCGACGTCCGCCCCGTCGCGGACATGGGCGAAGGCGTCCTCGAGTGCGCGTCGCACCGAGCGCACCTGAGCCTCCAGCGTCGGCTCCTCGAGCGCGAGCATGCCCAGTGCCTCGAGCGCCGCCACGCCCTGGGTGGGCGGCGGCAGCTCGTAGACCAGTGCGTCTCGGTACTGGACCGACAGGGGCTCGACCCACTGCGGGCTGTAGTCCGCCAGGTCGGACTCCTCGAGCCAGGTCGACGCGGCGATCGCCGCCGCGACCTCGCCCTGATACAGCGCGCGCGGACCCTGCTCGGCAAGCTTGCGCAGGGTTCGCCCGAGCATGGGAAGCCGGTACGTCGACCCGACACGCGGCGTCTCGCCCGCCTCGCTCGGCCCGCCCTGGGAGGCCCACATCTCAGCCAGGCGGACACCCGCCGCGACGCCGGTCTCGGCCATGTCGATCGCATCCTGGAGGGCGCGATCGAGGCCGAGGGTGCCGAACCGCGACACCAGCTCGTCCCATCCGGCGACGGAACCCGGAACGGTCGTCGACCGCGGCCCGCGCTGCGCGATCGGCCCGTCCGGATCGGCCGAGCGGGGCGCCGGCCCGGCCGCGTCCAGGCCGTACACCACGTCGCGGTCCCACACGATGGCGAACGCGTCGCCGCCGATGCCGGTCGACATCGGCTCGGTGACGCAGAGCACGGCTGCGGCCGCGACGGCCGCGTCGGCCGCCGTGCCGCCCCGCTCGAGCGCGCGCAGGCCGGCCTGCGTGGCCGCGGCCTGGCTTGTCGCGACCATCGCCTTGGCGGACACCGTCGGTGGCCGCCGCAGGTACGAGCGCCCCGTCACTTGAGCAGCCGCGAGAGCCGCCGGTCCTTGAGGATCCGCCCGCCCGTCTGGTCCCGCGGGCAGTAGGTCATCACGTAGTCCTCGAAGAAGACGGCCTCCAGCGTCGTGCCGCAGCGCGGGCACGGCCCGCCCTGGTGGGCGTGGATGCGGGCGACCTTGACCTGCTTGTCGGGCAGCGGGAGCTTCCAGTGCTCGGCGTAGTAGGCGATCGCGCCGCCGAGCTGCGCGACGATCGCGCCGTGCAGCGCGGCCGCCTCCTCCTCGGACAGGTCGTCGCCGCGCTTGAACGGCGACAGCTCGGCCGCCCACAGGATGTCGTCGACCCAGGTGCGCCCGATCCCGGCGATCACCCGCTGGTCGCGCAGCAGCGTGTGCAGCGGCCGGGCGGCATGCAGCGATTCGCGCAGCGTCCCGGCTTCCGGCGGGTCCGGCCACGCCTCAGGGCCGAGCGTCGCGAGCTGCTCGTCGGTCTCGACGGTCTCCGGCGTGTACAGGCGCACCCACGCCGCCTGCTTGGTCCCGAACTCGCGCAGCCGCAGCTCGCGGTCGCCGTCCAGGCGCAGCAGCAGCCGCGAGGTCCGGTCCTTCAGCGACGCCCGCTTGTCGAACAGCTGCAGCCGGCCGGCGTTCATCAGGTGCACGAGCACGACGATCCGGCCGCGGTCGGGCGTGTCGACGTCGATCAGCAGCAGCTTGCCGCGGCGGGTGATGCCGGCGATCGTCCCGTTGTCGAGCGCGTGCAGCGGCGGGTCGAACGTCTTGAGCGCGTTGACCCCCGGCGCGAGCGTCGACTGGATCGTCGCGCCGCGCGTCGCCTCGTCGAGCAGGCGGGCGGTGACCTCGACCTCGGGGAGCTCCGGCATGGCCCGCCCAACGGTAGAGCCCGAGTAGCCTGGCTCGCTCGATGGACCCCTGGGTCGCAGACCAGGCCGCCGAGATCGCGCGCGGCGCCGAGCGCCAGCTGGAAGCGCTGGTCGGCGTCTCCTCGCCGAGCGGCGACGTCCGCGGCGCGGAGGAGTGCGCCGCCGTCTGCGCCGCGCTGCTGCCCGGCGAGGCCGAGGTCGAGCGCGTCCCGTGCTCGTCGCCCGACCACGCGCGCGACATGATCGCCCGCGTGCGCGGGACCGGCGGCGCGCGGATCCTGCTGCTCGGCCATCTCGACACCGTCGTCGCCCACGACGCCCATCAACCGCTGCGCCGCGACGGCGAGAAGCTCCTCGGCTCCGGCGCAGTCGACATGAAGGGCGGCGACGTGCTCGCCCTCGGCGTCCTGCGCGCGCTCGCCGGCCGCCCGGCCGACATCGCCGAGGTCGCGCTGCTGCTCGTCTGCGACGAGGAGTGGCGCACGGCGCCCTTCAGCCATGCCGAGCGCTTCGCCGGCTGGGACGCGTGCCTGTGCTTCGAGGCGGGCGAGCGCACGCCGGACGGCGACGACGGCGTGGTCGTGCGCCGCAAGGGCGCGGGCACGCTGCACGTGACCGCCGAGGGCGTCGCCTCGCACTCGGGCTCCAACCCGGACGGCGGGCGCAACGCGCTGCTCGCGCTCGCGCGGGTCGCCCAGGAGGTCACCGCCCGCCACGACCCGTCGGGACGGCTGCACCTGACCGCGGTCCCGACCGTGCTCAAATCGGGCCACGCGTTCAACGTCGTGCCCGCCGCCGGCGAGCTGTTCTGCGACCTGCGCGCGGACGACAAGTCCGCCTTCGAGGCCGTGCTGCACGGGCTGCCGGAGCAGGTCGACGGCGTGACGTTGCGCAAGCAGCTGCTGCGCGTGTGGCCGGGCATGGACGCGCGCGAGCCGACCGCACCCGTGCTGGGCGCCGCGGCGGACGTGCTGGGGCGGCCGGTCGTGGGGCGCGCCCGCGGCGGCGCCTCGGACGCGTCGCACTTCGCCCCGCTGATCGGCGTGACGATCGACGGCCTGGGCCCGCGCGGCGGCGCCGCCCACAACCCGGGGGAGTTCGTGGTCGCCCGCACCCTGCACGAGCGCGCGCAGGTGGCGCTGGCGGTCGCCGAGGCCGTACTTCAGCGCAGCGGCGCCTCGTAGACCCGGAAGCGCTTCACGACCTCCCCACCCATGGCCTCCAGGCCACGGTTCATGCCGCGGTTGGTCTCCAGGATCCAGCCCGCCTCGCCGCCCTTGAGCCGCGTCGTCTCGGCGAGGTCGAAGTGGCGCTCGTAGAGCAGTGCGGCGGCGCCGGTCATCTCGTACTCCGGCTTGACGCCGAGGAAGCCGACCCGCACCTGGTCGACCGTCCGGTGGCGGCGCAGGAAGTGCCACCAGCCGAGCGGCAACAGCCGCCCCCGCATCCGGGCCAGCACCTGGTTGACGTCGAGCACCGAGATCGCCATCGCGATCGGCTCCCCGGCGAGCTCGGCGACCATGAACCAGCCGGGCGAGTAGACGAGCTGCAGCTCGGCCGCGTAGGCATCGAGATCGGCCTTGCCGTAGGGGACGAAGCCCCAGTTGGACGACCAGGCCTGGTTGTAGATGTCGGCGAACGCCTCGAGCTCGCGCCGCAGGTGCAGCCGCGACATCGGCCGCACGGTGATCCCGTGCTGCTCGCGGGCGCGCCGGGCGACCCGCCAGATCGCGGGCCGGACGGCGCCGCGGTCGGAGACGTCGAGCCGCCACGACAGGAGATCCATCGCCTGCGTCAGTCCCGCCTCCTCGCAGCGGGCGGCGTAGTACGGCGGCTGCCACGGCTGCTTGACCAGCGGCGTCAGCTCGTGGCCCTCGACCAGCACGCCGCTCTCGTCGTTGAGCGAGAAGTCCATCGGGCCGACCAGCCGGTCGCAGCCTCGGGCGCGCGCCCAGCCCGCCGCCGCCGCCAGCAGCGCCGGCAGGATCGCGGGGTCGTCCTCGAGCTCGAGGAAGCCGAACATCGCCCAGGCGCTCCCGTGGAACGCGTTGAACGCGTCGTCGACCTGCACGCTGAGCCGCCCCACCACGCGGTCGTCCCGTCGTGCGAGCAGGTACAGCGCCCGCCCGTGCGTGAAGTACGCGTTGGCCCGGCGCGACAGGAAGAGGTAGCGCTCGAGCTTCAGCGGCGGTACCCACGGCGTGCCGGCGTGCAGCCGGTACGGCAGGTCGACGAACGCGCGCAGGTCCGACCACGACCGGACGCTGCGGACCTCGATCACGACCCGGCGGCGATCGCCTCGAGCTCGACCGGCCGCAGCAGCGCGATCAGCTCGCCGCGCTCGGAGCCGCCGAGCCGCACGCCCGCCAGCCCGCCCTTCTTGAAGTCCACCCGGCCGCCGGTGAGGTCGAGGACCAGCTGCTCGAAGTCGGGGTTGTGACCGACGAGCAGCACGCATGCGCCGTCGCCGTGGGCCTGCAGCAGCTCCTCGACGTCCCGGCGGTCGAAGCCGGCCTCGAGCGCGCGCTCCTCGACGACGTCCTGGCCGAGCGCCGCGCAGGCCAGCCGCGCCGTGTCGCGCGCACGCAGCTTCGGGCTGGTGTAGCACGCGTCGAGCTCGATCCCGAGGCGGGCCATCGCCTGCCCGGCCACGCGCGACTGCCGTTCGCCCTTCGGCGTGAGCTCACGCTCGGGGTCGGGACGGGCGCCGTGGGGGACCGCGTCGCCGTGTCGCAACAGCCACAGGGTGGTGGTCACGGCGCTGAGCGTAATCGTGGCGACCGGCCGGCGCGTCGTGCCGCGCCGGCCGGTTCACGACCTGTTCACACCGTGGCCATCCAGTAGGCCCGCGCGTCGTCGGCCTGGTCGACGGCGAACCGCGCGTGCTCGAGCGAGGGCGCAGCCTCCATCTCGCCGAACGTGAACGGGACCTGCAACGTGTCGTCGTAGCGCCGGGCGCCCCGCAAGGGCACCAGCCGGCGCTCGCCGAAGCGGCCGTGGCCGAGACGGACGACGGCGAACTCGTAGTGGCAGCCGTCGTAGGGGTAGGTGTCCTCGACCCGTCCGGCGATCGTGCCGGTGATGTCGACGACGGTGAGCCCGAGCGGGCTCAGCTGGATCCTCACAAATCCTCCTGGGTGGTGACGATGCTCCCGCATCGGCATCCCCGCGGACCGGCCGCATCCGGTCTGGACCCCGTTTGGCGCGGCGGTCAGACCAGGGTGGTCTGGCGCGCCTCGTCCCACTGCCACCACGACTCGAGCACGGCGGCGCGCACGCGACCGCCGGATGCGGCCAGGCGGTCGACGGCGTCCAGCAGCGAGCGCCCGTCCTCGCCCGGCTCGACCTCCGCCAGCGCCGGGAGGATGCGCTCGGAGAACACGTGCACGCCGGTGACGCGCTCGGCCTGCAGGCCGCGCCGACGGGCGGAGGCGAAGAAGACGGTCGCGTCGGCGTGCCCGCCGCCCGCGGCGAAGGCGCGCCGCAGCGGCTCGGCGCCGCGCAGGAGCAGCCCGGCGCCGCTGTGGACGATCACGTCGTCGCCGTCGAGCCAGCCGGCGGCGGCGAGCAGGGCGTCACCGGCGGACCCGGGTGCGGCGAGCTCGAGCGCGACCGTGCCGGAGGCGGCGACGTCGAGCGCGGGCCGCAGGGCCTCGAGCGCGTCGGCGGGCCCGACCACGATGACCGACCCCGCGCCGGCGGCACGCAGCGCGTCGTGCGCATGCAGGACGAGCGGGCGCCCGGCGACCCGCGCCAGCGGCGCCCATGGGGCGCCGGGTGACCGTGGGCCGGCGCCCTCGATGACGATCAGACCCTTCGGCATCTGCCGACCCAACGGGCCGGTAACGATCAAACCGTCGTCAAACTTTCGCTATCCCGCGCTGACCTGCGCGGCGACGTCCGCGAGGTCGTAGTCAGGGTCCTCCCCGAACGCCTTGCGGTAGCGCCGGCGGACCAGCTCGTGCCGCCGCGCGGCCTCCGCGTGGCGCCCGCGGCGCAGGAGCATCGCCAGCAGGTCGCGCTGCACGTCCATGTCCAGCGGCTCGAGCTCGGCGAGCCGCTGGAGCTGCTCGGTGGCGCCCTCGAGATCGGCGTTGGCGACCTTGACCTCCGACAGCGCGCGCAGCGCCTGGCCGGCCAGGTCGCGCATGCGGTCGCGCTCGGCGAACGCCCACTCCGCGTATGCCTCCTCGGCGAGGAAGTCGCCCCGGTACAGCCCGGTCGCGCGGGCCAGCGCGGCCTCGCCCGTCTCGAACTCGCCCTGCGCGATCGACTTCAGCCCCTGGCGGACACTCATCTCGAAGTCGTCGGCGTCGATCCAGATCGCCGCGCGCTGAAGCTCGTAGCCGCCGGACCGCGCGGCCACGAACGCCGACTGCGCGTGCTTGGCGCGGTGGGGCTCCAGCCGGTCGCGCAGCGTGTGCATGGCCTGGCGGACGCTCGTGACCCCGCGCGGGCCGGCCGCCGGCCAGAAGATCTCGATCAGCTCGTCGGAGGGGATGACGCGGTCGCGATGCGTGATCAAGTACTTGAGCACATGGCCCGGCCGGTGGCCGAGCCACTCCCCCGCGAGCGGACCCTCACCGGACTCCACGCGCGAGCGCCCGAAGGTGAAGATCCGCAGCTGCGGGCCGCCCATCCAGTGCGGCTCGGTGCGGCGGCGGCGGTCGCCGACCACGCCGGGGCGGACGCTGAAGACCACCGACTGCTGCGAGCCGCCGAACGGCGCGGCCGAGATCCAGATCGACCCCGACCCGGGGGCGGGCACGTCGATGCGCACCTCGGGCAGCGGCCCGGTGTGCGACAGCGCCAGCTCGGTCACGCAGTGGTCGGCCAGCGGCGTCCCGGCGCGCCGGCAGTCGAACAGGTCGCAGCAGCGCAGCTTCGGCCGGTCGATCAGGCCGCGCAGCAGTCGCTTGGCGCCAAGATTGGTCCCCTGGACCTCCCCGCGGGCGTCCACGACGACGACGCCGGAGGGGAAGAACTCGAACACCGCGCGGTACGGCACGGGAGTTCGCAGCCCCAGTTCAGAGGCGGCTGGTGAGGGTTGATCCGTCAATTCCGAGCTCGATTCGACAAGAATCCGGTAAGAGCAACCCCTGAACTGGCGGATTGATCTCTTTTTAACCTAGAGGTTGATCGGCAGCGAACGGACACCGGACAAGCTCTGATCGTCCGCAAAGAAGCAAGCCTCCGGGGGGAGGCCCACCAATGATTCAGTCCGCTCCGCAGTCGTGTGATCAGTCCGCAGTACGCCGAGAGGCAGACCGTCTCGCCTCCACGGGCCGGGGCGACCGCTTCCGCCGCCGCCGCCTCGAGCACACCAAGGGCTCCGAGGCGCTCGTCCTCTCCGCCGTCGCCGACGCCAAGCTCGGCGACGACGACGCGATGCGCTTTCTGTACCTGCGCTACGCCGACAACGTCTACGGCTACGTCTGCTCGATCGTGCGCGACGAGCATGAGGCGGAGGATGTCACGCAGCAGATCTTCGCGAAGCTCATGACCGCGCTGCAGCGCTATGAGCCGC
This sequence comes from Solirubrobacteraceae bacterium, assembly GCA_034664525.1. Taxonomy (GTDB): domain Bacteria; phylum Actinomycetota; class Thermoleophilia; order Solirubrobacterales; family Solirubrobacteraceae; genus DATLGB01. Next base: position 971 of record JAXDHL010000487.1, on the reverse strand, counting down.
GCTCGGTCCCGTTCAGCGCCTGGATCCTGCGCATCGCCCACAACGCGGCCATCGATCACATGCGCGCCCGCCGCGCGGTCCCGTGCGAGGAGGTCCGCTCGCCCGATCTCGAGGACATCGACCTGTCCCGCGAGCGCTCGCGCGATCTGAAGAGCGCGCTGTCCAAGCTCCCGCCCGAGCAGCGCGACGTGATCGTCATGCGCTTCGTGCTCGGCCTCTCGCCCAAGGAGATCGCCGAGCGGATCGGCCGCTCCGAGGACGCCGTCCATGGCCTGCAGCACCGGGGCCGCACCACGCTTCGCCGCGAGCTGACCGCCCTCCAGTCGGCCCCCGCGGCCCGCAACGTCGCGTAGGACGCGCGACCTCGCGGCGGTGCGGGCCGGCGGACACGCCCGCACCGCCGCAACCTCTTCCTCGGCGCGCCAGATGCGACACGGCCGGCCTCCCCAGGCCGGCCGTTCGCGTTCCTAGTCGCGCTTGCCGCGCCCGTACATCAGCTTCGTGAGCCGCCCGAGCAGCTTCGTCGTGCCGGGCTTGTACGGGAGCATGTGCAGGTCCTTCTTCATCGGCGCCCAGCGCGTGACCAGCAGCGACTGCTGGCGGCAGTACTTGCGGATCCCTCCCGGCCCGTGGCGGTAGCCGAGCCCGGAGGTCTTCCAGCCACCCATCGGGAGCTCGGTCGCCAGGTAGTTGATGTGCGCGTCGTTGACCGTCACGACGCCGGCCTCGACCTGGCGAGCGACGGCCTCGGCGCGGCCCGCGTCGTCACCCCACACGGAGGCGGCGAGCCCGTAGAGCGAGTCGTTGGCCAGCCGGATCGCCTCGTCGGCATCGCGGACCTTCATGATCGGCAGCGTCGGGCCGAACGTCTCGTCGGTCATGCATTGCATGGTGTGGTCGACGTTCGTGAGCACGGTCGGCTCGAACCACTGGCCGTGGTCGCGGCGCGCGTGGCCGCCGACGGCGACCGT